>MWFF01000001.1 GCA_002071485.1 Verrucomicrobia bacterium ADurb.Bin006
CGAGCGGCTCTGGCGCAGCGTCAAATACGAAGACATCTACCTGCAAGATTACGGGGACGGCCTGGCGGCCGGACGCGGCTTGGCCCGTTGGTTTGCGGAGTACAACAACCAGCGTCCGCATCAGGCGCTCAACTATGCAACGCCGGCCCAGTACTACCTGGACCCCGACGGGCATGGAGCACGGCCAGCCGTTTGGGCTTGAACGAAGCGGGCACCATGAGTTATAGAGAGTGTGCCCGAAGAGACGGAGAGGGGAAAGGGATGACGTTGGGTTATCACTTTCTCTTCTCCAACTGGATCGAAAAGAACGGAACAGAAGACAACAACAACGATCTCAGCGACCCCGGAAAGCCTAACTTAAACTCTCGATTCCGTGGTCCAACACTTGGGGTCCACCTCAGTTGGCGATTTCCAGGAACATGTCGAGCGACTGCACTTGGTATCCCTCTTGTTTTAGTTGCGGAATCAAGGCTTTCGCGTGCGGGACGTCCGTGGCGCGAATGCCGACCGCATCATAGCCCTCTGTCTCAAGGAGGTTTGTTGTGTTAAACCACCAACTCTTCATCGCGAGGCAATCCGAAGAAGATCCCTGGACGGTGGAAGACCGCTCCGAGGAAATACCTGTAAGCCGCAAAGAGAAGCTTTGGGTTTCGCCCCGAGGTGTGCGGAGGATGGTCTCAATTTGTTTACCAACTGCACTCGCCCATTGGTTGCTGGAGACACCAAGTGCCTGCACAGTCCCTTGGCTTAGAACAATCCCACCCTGTTCAGGCAGCTCTAGAGTGCCGGCCAGAGCCACCGCGTTTCCGGGCCCCATGCCTGGTCCGGGTCCAGGCATTCCACGTCCCATCCGGACAGGCTGGCTTTTGTCGTTCCACCGGACATCCAGTAGCACAGAGCTAGGCAGGTTGATTTCAGGAGTGATTTTGGCAACGCCAGACAGCTTCTTCCAACGCTCAATCTCGCGTGAAGTTATGATCTTGGTGCGCTTGGCCCCACCGCCGGGACCACCGGGACCAAAAGGAGGCCACCCGCCGCCTGGCATCACCGTGATGCGATCCAAGCCGATGGATTTAAACTGCCGGTTGATCTGCCGGCGCACACCCGAAGCCAGAGAAACCAGGAGCACGATGGTGATGGTGCCCACGACTACACCAAGAGAGGCCAAACCTGCTCGCACCTTTCTCCGGCCCAGGTTTTGCCAAGCATCCCCTAGTTGGTCTTGCATTTTCATATCTCAAGGTCCTCCGAACCGGCAGACATCACAGGCATGTTCCGGCTTTCTACCCGGCAAATACGTCCATCCTGCAGGTGAATCACACGGTCGGCCCGACTTGCGACTTGGAGATCATGCGTGACCATGATGACAGTTAATCCTTCGGACCGTACCAGTTCGCAAAGCAGATCGAGAATGACGGCTCCCGTCTTGGAATCAAGATTGCCGGTCGGTTCATCGGCAAGCAGGAGATGCGGACGATTGGCAAGCGCGCGAGCGATGGCGACCCTCTGTTTCTCACCGCCGGAGAGTTCATTCGGTTTATGACTCCATCGCTGAGCCAGCCCGATGGACTCGAGCAATTCTGAGGCTCGTTTGGAACGCTCAGGTTTCGAAACTCCAGCTAACTTCATTGGGGTTTCCACGTTCTCCGCTGCCGTAAGTGTGGGAAGCAAATTGAAACTCTGGAAGATGAAGCCAACGCGTTCGCGTCGGTAACGGACCCACTCGGGCTCTTTTGCCTCCGCCAAAAAAAGACCATCCACCCAGATTTCACCTCGGGTGGGCCGGTCGAGCGCACCAATCAGGTTCAGCAGGGTCGATTTACCTGAGCCCGATGGCCCGACTAAAGCCATGAATTCACCGCGCATGACTGCAAAATCGACACCGTCGAGAGCCGAAACAACCACGCCGCCCATTTTGTAGTGGCGGCTCAATTCCCAGGCTCTTACCAACACTGTGGAGTTCATTTTGAAAAGGTCGCTGTGGCTAGATGCATTCCAAGCCCGCGACGTATTTGGAAAAGCGTGTCAGCCGGAAAGGCCATGAGTTGGCCACCTCCGCAGCGTGTTGAGCAAATTCGGTGTGAAATTTCAGCTCCAGAATTACTTTCGGAACAGAAAGGAAGCGAGGTGCTGCCGGACAATGAGG
Organism: Verrucomicrobia bacterium ADurb.Bin006; assembly: GCA_002071485.1. Taxonomy (GTDB): domain Bacteria; phylum Verrucomicrobiota; class Verrucomicrobiia; order Limisphaerales; family J093; genus MWFF01. The sequence continues at coordinate 2,147 of MWFF01000001.1, forward strand.
GCGAACGGAGGCGAACTGGAGATCTGAATCTACCGTTAGCCGAAAATGTGAGGTGGACCCCAAGTGTTGGACCACGGAATCGAGAGTTTAAGTTAGGCTTTCCGGGGTCGCTGAGATCGTTGTTGTTGTCTTCTGTTCCGTTCTTTTCGATCCAGTTGGAGAAGAGAAAGTGATAACCCAACGTCATCCCTTTCCCCTCTCCGTCTCTTCGGGCACACTCTCTATAACTCATGGTGCCCGCTTCGTTCAAGCCCAAACGGCTGGCCGTGCTCCATGCCCGTCGGGGTCCAGGTAGTACTGGGCCGGCGTTGCATAGTTGAGCGCCTGATGCGGACGCTGGTTGTTGTACTCCGCAAACCAACGGGCCAAGCCGCGTCCGGCCGCCAGGCCGTCCCCGTAATCTTGCAGGTAGATGTCTTCGTATTTGACGCTGCGCCAGAGCCGCTCGAT
>MWFF01000002.1 GCA_002071485.1 Verrucomicrobia bacterium ADurb.Bin006
GTCAGTTGCCCGGACAAGTACGACTCGCCGTGCTGGCTTACCATATCGTAAAGAAACGCAGCGTCAACAACACCGACACGAAAGGGCTCGGGCCGGGTGCACGACAGGATTCTTGGTTCAGGCCGCCAATGGTAGCGTATCGTTGCGGGCAGCGTGTTGGTTGAGCCTATCTTTCCAGAAGTTGGTGATGCGGCGACTGGCGTGGATGCAGCGGAAGGCCAGGACGTTTGTGGCGCCTGGAACACCCCAGAACATGCCCGACTGTTTGCAGCGAGCGCCGATGACCGTCTTGCAGCCGGCCTCAATCACGCCGGACCCGATGAAGAAGCCCTGCTTGCGGAAGGTACCGTATTGCATGCGGGCGACATTGCGTTGGAAGTAACCCAACTGCTCCTCTACCGCCTCCAGACGCCCCGCCGCCGTCGCCTCCTGACGGCTCTGGGCGATGAGCGCTTCGACTTGGTCTTCAAGCAACCGGTCGGCCCAACTCTGTAGGCGGGGCTGGTAGTCGGGATGTTGTTTGCTCCCCAACAACGCCTCCAGGACATCGCCCGCGTGCTCCAACGCGTGGAAGAAGTCCACGATTTGCACGGCCCCCTTGAAACAGAGCGTGCCCATGTGGGCCAACCCTTCGGCGCCATCGATCAGCAGTACGACTTTCAGGGCCCTCCCCATGCCGCGCCGGAGCGCTTCGCGGCGCAACATCGGGCCGAACTGGTCGATGGAGTCCAGGCTGGAGACGTAAGTGGTCGACTCCCAATCGCGCACCGGATGACCTTCCTCATCCAGTTGGCTTTGAGTGAAAACGGCCACAAGGATTATTATCACGGTGATGCCGAATTAAGCCGAAAAAGGCTGAACTAGGCCGAAAATCAGAGGCTTGCGAATGCTATCACAACCAGAAAGCCGCCCAGCTTTACTGGGTCTTGGTTCCAGGCGGGTCGGCCTTCAGTGCTTCAATCCACTTCTGCGGCTCATCCCCCAAGTCTTTGCCGGTTTTCTGCCGCAGATAACCGATGATTTCCCGAACGGCATTGGACCTTGCTGTCTCTACGATGACATCAAGCCTGGAGCCGGGGACTTGCTTGGTGCCCGATGGGTAGTAGCTCGCCGCGTATTCGAGATAGCCAGCGGCCTCAGCGGGCGTGCTGTTCATCGCTTTTGAACGCATTGACTCGAACACGTCAATCTGTCCGTGAGCCAGTGCGACTCGCAGTTTCAAGCTTCCGTAATTGAACGCGAGCAGCACCGATACTGCGAGCAAAAGGAACGCGACAACTGAGAGTATGATTGTCACTTTCTTCATCGGTTCCGTAACGCATTGCGCCAGCCTGAGCGCGGGAGCGCGGCTAGATTCCTTACACCGCTTGTGCGCTCAGGTAAGCTCCGCATCCCATGCTACTGATTCCACTGAAAACGTCGAAGAAGCTGAAGTATTCGCCTTTGCGCGAGGTCGTGCCGTAAGAGCCATTGTCTCCCCAAAGCGTCACGGTGGCGTTGTTGCTCGCCGTGCCGGGGGTGTTCACGTAGCCAGGCACTTCCCGGTTGCCGTACTGGTTCAGTGCGTTGACCACATAACCAGCCGAGCGCAGGTTCGCCCCGGTGTTGTCACCGCCAGCCTTCATGTTCCGGCGGTTCCCAATATCATCGAACGCGTACTCGAAGTGCATGGCTAAAATGGCGGAAGAAAATACACGAAAACTCCAGGTGACCAAGTGAGCCGTGAAGCCTTGACATCAACCGGAACAAAGCTCCTTCCGCCAACCTCTACGCCGTAAAACCCTCTTCCACCGCCGCAAAGAAACAAAACGTACCCCTGTGCTTCGTTCTCACCTTTGATTGCTGTAATCGAGATCAGTGATTTCTTAAGTTCGGAACCAATCAAATCTTGGGGAATCTGTCCAAGAGTAATTGGCTTCCGTTTCTCTCCGATGCGCATCCTGGCCAACGTACTTTTCGCCCAAGTTTGGAGACTGGTTGGATCCGTGGAAGCGCTCAATCGCGACCTGTAATTGCGCAAGAACTCGCCTATTTCCGGTGTGGCTTCGGCACCCTGCACGGCATTTGCATGGCCTGCTTGAGGAATCGCAGCCGATTCAGCGCGCTTGCCATCACTTGGTTTCACTGCACACCCGCCACTCAAGGATACCAAGGCGATCCCCATCACAAGGGCTAGAAGAATTGTGGTGCTCATTTATGCGCCCGTGGGTGAAATGGTTCCCATGTCCACTCAAACTCTGTCATCGCTGTTTTGTATCCAGCCTTTACATAACATTCGGCTCCGAGTGAGGTGGACCCCAAGTGTTGGACCACGGAATCGAGAGTTTAAGTTAGGCTTTCCGGAGTCGCTGAGATCGTTGTTGTTGTCTTCTGTTCCGTTCTTTTCGATCCAGTTGGAGAAGAGAAAGTGATAACCCAACGTCATCCCTTTCCCCTCTCCGTCTCTTCGGGCACACTCTCTATAACTCATGGTGCCCGCTTCGTTCAAGCCCAAACGGCTGGCCGTGCTCCATGCCCGCCGGGGTCCAGGTAGTACTGGGCCGGCGTTGCATAGTTGAGCGCCTGATGCGGACGTTGGTTGTTGTACTCCGCAAACCAACGGGCCAAGCCGCGTCCGGCCGCCAGGCCGTCCCCGTAATCTTGCAGGTAGATGTCTTCGTATTTGACGCTGCGCCAGAGCCGCTCGATGAAGCGATTGTCCAGGCAGCGC
>MWFF01000003.1 GCA_002071485.1 Verrucomicrobia bacterium ADurb.Bin006
AACCACCGAGAAATCAGCCCAGGAAATCACGCAAAAATCCTTAACGGCGTTTGGGGGAGGCACCGTCAAATCCTTCGGAAAACCAAGGGGTCTGGACTGATTTTCACCCCGCATGGGATGCCAGTGGCCAAACATCACGTCGTCAGAGTAGCGCTCCCCAACCCCCAATAACTTGGGTAGAGAACCCAAACAGGCACAATAGCCTGTGTGACCCACGACTCGCAGACCCAAACGGTACGCGGCGAAAATGGTCGACAGCCAAGCCACAGCGAGCAGCCTGTCGCCAGCGCTCCGCTTCTCCAGCAGGAACCTGATCACCCCGATCTCCAAGAGCGCGGCCACCAGCAGCACCTGCCGCAAGGTAAGGAACCCAACCAAGTCGTCGGGCCGGTCCAGCAGCGGAGCCGTCAACGATATGCTGACGACCTTCGCCAGCGCAGTCGAGGCTAGGACCAGAGCGACGATCCGCAAGTAGTACTCGATGATTCGCGTCGAGCTCACGAGTTAGGTTTGCAGTACCAAGCTCTTGGACTTTCAATGCAAGTGCCTGATCTGGAGCACTGGCACGTATTAGCTCGAAAACCCAACATGTTGTTGACTAATGTATTACAGATGCTCGTTAGCTTAAGTCCGACAGAGTGCTAGGCCATTCAGGATGCGAAACAACCGATGAGGCAGCGTCATCTTGAGGGCCGCCCGAGGAGACGACACAACCGGCCGGGAGGCAGCTCTGCACTTCAAATCTGTAAGGCCGCAGCAGGCGGCAGCTTCAAGAATACGGCGCACTACTGCGCCGGGCTTCGTCGCATCTGGAGCCCCCAACCTGCTAATGACACTGAGTGGCTGTGTCGTTCGTCTTCGCAGACCACAGCCCGTACATGGACGGGCAGCTCAAGCCAATGCAATCCCCTGTTCTAGTGCGAGAAAAGCAGGACAGCGCCGGATCGACGGAGCAGGTAGTAGTGGATTGTGTACAGGCCTGGACGGTGACCGGCTTATCGTTGGCATCGATGTACTCTTTCTGCGTGCAGGTGCCCTTCGTGAGGCAGTTGTTCGTTTCCGAGGGGTTTGCCATATTGGAACAGACTGCATTGTATATTACGGCGAGCGCAGACACGGCGAGGACGGACAAAGGCGCCCCGGCCAATGTCACTCGCAAACTTATGCGGCGATCAAACGTATTCACTGGTTACCTTTCTCATCATGTGTGGTTTACTGCGCTTTCAATTTCCTAGCTACGAACACACAAAGCGGGGCTACAAGTAGTAGCAGCAGAATCGCAAGGCTCACGGCTCTCGGCAGGCGGGGCTGCTGGGTTGCAAGTTGGCGGTCAAACTGGTATTTGTCCCTCTTCTGCTTGAAGGCCTTGACCAACACCGGATCCGTCACAGCGGGCCACCGGTCTGTCGCTCCAAGAACGTATTCGACGAACTCCAAACTCACTTCCGGCTCCGAAAACCTATAGTCGCGCACGCGCAACGGATGTCTGATCTCGGGGAGAAAGGAGGGCTCAATCGTTGTAGTGGCATTGGTCAGTCCTGCGTACACCTCAAAATCGCGCCTGAGGTCAGATGCCTGCAAAGCCTCAGGCTTCGGGTGGAAGCCCGTGTACTTCACAACTTTCGGAATGTGCCGCGAATCCAGCTGTAGCCATTGCTCCACCGTGTACTCGCCCACGATGAAGCCGTGATTGTAGGGAGCAGGATATGAGAGGATGTTGGTGGCGCTCAGGAAGTAGCCAGGGGACGAGTACACTGCCCGCTGGGGAAAACCAGGCAGATCGACCGATCTGGTCAGGTTCACTTTGAAGTAATTCGAGATCCCAGTCGGCGGACGTTGAAACAAGGGACTTATGCAGGCAAGATGCGCGCGCCAATCGGGCAGTGCAAACGATCGGAGCACGAAGCCAATCAGATCGTCCGGATGGTCACCGCTCCATGGGAAGATAGTGGCCTCGGCACGCTCTTGGCGGGGCATGCTCACAAAGTCGGTCGGGTCGTCGTTAAAGAACGAATAGCTATAGCAGAAAGTGCCATCTGAGCCGGCAAGGAGATGCCGGAAGCGTCCAGTGGGGACCGAAAACGAGTTGTCAGACAAGAGCAGCTTCCAGCGAACGAAGTCGGTGGTGATGGTCAGGTCATAACGAAAGCCCGGGGGTTGGGAGGGCGCGTCCTGGAGCCCCGCGCATGTCACGAAACCGCGCAACTCGAACGCCTGGCTCGCAGGCCGGGGGGTGGGATCCGCTCCAGCAAGCGCCGGGAGCCAACCCACCAAGAAGAGGGGCAGAAGCACGAGCTGAACGGGCCAGCGCTTGAGGACTGAAAGCGAAAGGTTGAGTCGCCCCGCCCAAATGGCGGGTGTTGCATACGGATGGGCGTTCTGCCCGCCGGGGCACGCCGCTTCGGAAACCGGACCGCAGAGGTAGCGCCGCCCCGCTAAGCGCACTGAGGAGGTCGTAGCCAAACGATGACAACTCGGGCGCGCCTCGCAGTCCTGCCCGCCTGTGCTGCTGGCGTTTACGCGTGGAGGGCATCGCTGACCCCCATCGGCTTCGGTGACTTCCAGCACTTCCCCCTGGGGCATGATCAGGTGCACGGGGAGAGCAGAAGCGACTCCGTCGCGGGGCGGGCGCAGCGTGCGTGACACACAGCCGCTCGCCCCTGAAATTCCGCGCCCCCACGCGAGCGTACAGATAAACATAGGTGGCTTCTATATTGAGCCCATTTCTATTCGATCCCGTCTGCTGAGTCAAGGGCTTTTGCAGCACCCTGATCCTCGCCTAATTTTCTGAAAGTGTGAAAAAAGTGTGTGTACATGCAGGTTTTTTGTTGACAATGAGCT
>MWFF01000004.1 GCA_002071485.1 Verrucomicrobia bacterium ADurb.Bin006
GCTGCGCACCAAGCTGGCCACCGGCAGAGCGTGGATGCTCAAGGAGACCTTCGAGGACTTCTGGCACTATCGCTCTCTGACCTGGGCCAGGGCGTTCCTGAGTGTCTGGACCGAGCGCGCCCTGCGCAGCCGTATTGAACCCATGCGCAAAGTCGCGCGCATGCTTCGCGCGCACGAACAACTCATCCTCAACTGGTTTCGGGCCAAGGGAGAAATCTCCAACGGCCCCGTCGAGGGTCTGAACAACAAGATCCGAGTGGTGACCAGAAGATCCTATGGATTCCGCACGTATCATGCGATGGAAACCGCTCTCTACCACAATCTTGGACGACTACCCGAACCGCCACTCACCCACAGATTCTGCTGACGAGACAGCGAATTATCTGGCGCAAATTCATGGCGGGTTTTGGTATGATCCTCCGCTTGTGACGCCAGCTGAGTTTTTGAATTCGGTCAGATGACCCGCGAACGCGAAATCTTTCAGGAAGCCCTGGAGCAGCCTTCACCCGAGGCGTGCGGGGCTTTTCTTGATCGGGCGACCGCTGGCAATCCTGCGCTGAGGAAAGCCGTCGAAGAGCTGCTCGCGAACAATCAGGAGGACACCTTCCTCGAACAGGGTGTCGCCGAGCCTCTCCGGCAGTCCATGGAAGCGGCTGGCAAGCTCACGCCGCAGGAGGAGCAGCCAGGCGATTTCATTGGCCGATACAAGATTTTGGAGAAAATCGGCGAGGGCGGCTTTGGGGTGGTTTACCGGGCCGAACAACGAGAACCCGTTCGGCGCCAGGTGGCGGTCAAGGTGATTAAGCTGGGCATGGACTCCAAGAGCATCGTCGCCCGGTTCGAAGCGGAACGTCAGGCGCTCGCGCTCATGGATCATCCCAACATCGCACGCGTATTGGACGGCGGGGCAACCCCGACGGGTCGTCCGTTTTTCGTGATGGAGCTGGTTCGCGGCGTTCGCATCACGGATTACTGTCAGGCGAATCAGCTCTCGCTTCAGGATCGCCTTACTCTCTTCATCCAGCTTTGCCACGCCATTCAGCACGCTCATCTAAAGGGCGTTATCCACCGCGACCTGAAACCCTCTAACGTTCTCGTCACGGTCCAGGATGGAAAGCCCGTCCCAAAGGTCATTGATTTTGGTGTGGCTAAGGCGATCGAGGAACCGCTCACCGAAAAAACCGTCCTGACCAACTTCCACGCGTTCATCGGGACGCCCGCCTACACCAGCCCGGAACAGGCGGGGATGAGCGGATCAGACGTGGATACACGCAGCGATATCTACTCGTTGGGCGTTTTGCTCTATGAATTACTCACCGGAGTGACGCCCTTCGATGCGAAGGAGTTGACCCAATCCGGCCTGGATGGGATGCGCCGAATGATCAAGGAGGTGGAACCGCCCAGACCTTCAACACGCGTACGCCGTGCGGTTGCCGGCAATTCGGCCAATCCGCTCGTAATGCTCGTAGACCGAGATCTGGATTGGATCGTCATGAAATGTCTCGAGAAGGACCGCACCCGGCGGTATGAAACGGCGCGCGAACTTGCAGCCGATCTCCAGCGCTACTTAGACCAGGAGCCGGTTTTGGCGCGGCCTCAAAGCGCGGTGTATCGCCTGCGCAAAGCAGTGCGGCGGCATCGCGCCGCTTTTGCCGCTGCGGCCGCAATTCTCATAGCTGTTCTTGCCGGTACGACTGTCAGTATTTGGCAAGCCTTGCGGGCTACGCGCGCAGAGCACGTGGCGCAGCAAGGTCGAAAAAACGAACAAATGCTTCGTCATTCGGCCGAAGCGGAAAGAGAACGCGCATTGGCAAGCCAGACTAGAGCTGAGCTAAACGAATACGTTGCCGACATCAATCTCGCCCACCAGTCCATCCTGGCCGGAAATCTGGCCCGAGCAACGGAGCTTTTGACCAAACAGCGGTCGCATAGTTCCCAACGATTTGAATGGCGTTATTTGTGGAATGCGGCGCAAGGGAACGATCACCAGGTCGTCGCGCAGGAGGCTTCCAGCATTCTGTCGCTGGCAACCTCCTCCGAATGGACAGTGGTCGGTTTGCAGGACTCCGTCCGCATCTATGATGCGAAAACTGGCAGCCTGGTCAAAACCCTGCCCAAGTCAGGTTTTTCGGGTCATCACGACAGGGTTGTGTGTGGCGTCGGATCAACGGCTTCCGTGCGAGCCAACTGGGGCGCTGCCCCAGACCCCGCCCCACCTCCACCTCCTTGAGCGTCTGGGGTAGCGTTTCTTCACGGGTTTCCCCAAGCCCTGGAGCCGGCTTCTCATGCACAACACCTTCGTTACGAGGATACTTGAGTGGATGGTCAGCCATGGGCCACACGGGCGGGCCCCGGGTGCTGCCAGGACGGCCACGTGCATGGCAGGAGGGACCGGAGCGCCAGATTTCGGACTGGTTCCTGCGCATTCCGGACCAACAACTTCCGCCAGCCCACACAAACTTCTCGGATGAGGCGGTTTTTCTGTGGCCTTGTCACACGCGGGCCTGCTGGCGACAGCCGGATGGAGTTCGGTTCGTATCTGGCGAACTTCGGATTGGACCGAAGCCTATTCCCTTGCAGAACATGCGGGCCCAGTAGCCTTCTCGCCCGATGGCCGCTGGCTGGCCGCGACTTCCCCCCAAGGCGTAGCCGTTTATAGCGGTTCTGACGGGAAGCTCGTTGCTGAGATCCCGGACAGCCTGCCACCCTTCGCCTTTAGTCCACGCGGCAATTTGATCGCGGTAGATACTCCCAAGGGGATCGCCCTGAAGAATGTGGAATCTGGGCAAACCTTACGCCAACTCGAGCACTCAGAGGGACTCTTCAGCGATCATAGGATGCGGTACATGAATGCCCTGGCATTCTCTTCAGACGGGAATTCCGTGGTCGCCGCGCGAAATATCCTGCGGGAAGGCAGCATTTTCGCGCTGGATGTGTGGTCCACGGCGACAGGAGTGAAAGCTGCAAATCTACCTACAAGTCGTGACGCGGTTGAACATGTCGGGATGCTCTCAGCGATTGCCTTTGCTCCCAGTGGCCAACTTCTCGCGTCCGGGAGCCACGATCATTCCATCCGGCTATGGGCTCTCGGCAGCCGGGAGTGCGTCGATCGCTTATACGGGAATCCTTCGGAGGTCTGGGCTGTGGCCTTTTCGGCCGATGGCCGCGGGGTCCTTAGTGGTGCCAAAGACGGAATGGTTAGATTCTGGCCAACCAACGCTCCCTCGAGGGAAAAACTTTACGAAGGCAATTGGAAGCCCGTCAAATTCTCCAAAGATGGTCGGGTGCTCGCGGTCATTGATGACCAGACCAGGTTCGCGCTGATGAACCTCAAAACCGGGGAACCTGAGGACAGCCTACAGTTGAACAAGAGCCAATTCGGCTTCTGGACTGGAGCGATCAGCGACGACTTCCGCACCCTGGTTGATCCTTTCCCCGACGGCGGCATTCGAGTCTGGGATCTGGAATCCAAAAAGTCGGCCGACATAAGGCGGCAGGAGAGAGCCACGGCCGGATCGACAAGTTCCACCGCGGTCATAAAAAGCCACGGCATCTACGTACCTTGGACAGCAATCTCCCCAGACGGAAAAGGACTCCTGACGGGAACAGGAAATGACTCCATGCTGTGGTGGAATCTCCAGGACCCTGCAGAGGCGCCCTTGTGCCTCGTAGGCAAAGCCGCACTTTTCTCACGAAATGGGAATGTTCTCGTCACGCTTCTGGACCATTCGATCAAGGTATGGACTCCTAAAGACCGGTCGCTTAAAGGTGACCTGGCCGTAGAGGGTAGCGTTGGGTTCCTCGCCTCGCTGGCACTCTCCGATGACGGCTACACCTTAGCCCTGAGTTCTGCCCCGTTAACGGAGACCGAAAACGCCATTCGCATGTTGGACACGCGTAGCGGAAAGCTCTTGGGGGCCTGCAAAGGCCATACGCAGGGCGTAAGAGGGCTGGCCTTCTCACCCGATGGCGAGACGCTCGCGTCCGTCAGTGACGACAGCACCCTTCGCTTTTGGAACGTTGCCACTCAGCAGGAACTCCTCTCCATTCGACGGCTGGCCGAGCCAATTAGGGAGATCATTTTCTCGCCGGACGGCAACTGGCTCGTTGCCAAGACAACCGGGGGCCTGCGGTTTCTGGATGCGTCGCGAGATCACGTTAGAACCAGACCGGCATCCTTGGGAAACAGTTCGGCCCGTCATTGATATTGCCAGCGGGGGTTCTGAAAATGGGGTGATTCTGGCAGTTTGAAAATGCGTCTTCTTCCGGTCGGTTTTATTCACCTTCGCAGGAAACATTCGCAAACCATTTTGCCTAGCTTGACAAAACTGTGTGTGTAACTATAATTGTTACGCATTGGCCGCATCATGATTAACAGTCGTTTCACCGTAGCCATTCATGTCCTTTGCCTATTGGCTCATAGCCAAGGTCAGGCACTGACTTCTGAATACATAGCCGGGAGCGTCAACACCAATCCGGTGGTGATCCGCAGACTGTTGGCAGCGTTGCGCCGGGCTGGCTTGGTCCGTTTGCGCATTCCGATGAAATCGGACACGGATCACAGCCATCCCACAGGAATTGGCGAAAAAAATGGTTGGAAGCTTGACGAAAACCTGCCACACGGCAGGTCATGAAAAAACACCAAGCCCCAACCGCGGGCAAACTCACCGTTTTGCGTCAGGTCTGCA
>MWFF01000005.1 GCA_002071485.1 Verrucomicrobia bacterium ADurb.Bin006
AACCACCGAGAAATCAGCCCAGGAAATCACGCAAAAATCCTTAACGGCGTTTGGGGGAGGCACCGTCAAATCCTTCGGAAAACCAAGGGGTCTGGACTGATTTTCACCCCGCATGGGATGCCAGTGGATCAAATTCTATTCGTTCTTGGTGGAAAAGGACGTGGTGGCCGCTGAGCAAGTTGAGCGGATGCGAGAACGAGTCAAAAAGGAGATGCCGCAGTGGCAAGAGCGTGCCCGACGCCACAATGACCCCACGATCACTGACCCGAGCAACATTTGGATATGAGCAAGGCAACGGCGATGATACAAACAAACCAAAGCCACGATACGCGAGGTGAAGTTCGCAACCTCGACGATCTGCTCAACCGGCACTTTGCCGGTCGGGTCGTTCGAAAAGACCTGACCAAGCTGGTCAAGGAGGGCGCGAACGTTCCCGTTTACGTCTTGGAGTATCTGCTCGGCTCGCACTGCGCCACGAACGACGAGCAGTTGATCCAGGACGGCCTGCAGACCGTGAAGCGCATCCTGGCGGAGAATTACGTCCGACCCGATGAGGCCGAAAAGGTCAAGTCCACCATTCGGGAGCGGGGCAGCCTCAAGGTCATTGACAAGGTCACGGTGACGCTGAACGAGAAGCGCGACAGGTATGAAGCGGTGCTGAGCAACCTGGGCACCAAGGAAATCGAGGTCAACAGCCGGTTCGTGAAGCAATACGAGAAGCTGTTGGCGGGCGGCATCTGGTGCATTCTCACGCTCCACTACTTCTACGAGGAGGGGCAGAAGTCGTCGCCGTTCGTTATCGAGGACTTGAAGCCGATCCAGATGCCGAACATGGACATGGAAGCGTTCTTCACCGGGCGCAAGGAGTTCACGGAGGACGAATGGCTGGACGTGCTGCTGCGCTCGACCGGGATGGAGCCGATCAATTTCGACAAGCGGGTGAAGTGGCACCTGCTGGCGCGAATGATCCCGCTGGTGGAAAACAATTTCAACCTGTGCGAACTCGGCCCCAGGGGCACCGGCAAGAGCCACATCTACAAGGAAATCAGCCCGAACAGCATCTTGATTTCGGGCGGGCAGACCACCGTGGCCAACCTGTTCTACAACATGAGCAGCAGACGCGTCGGCCTGGTCGGGTTCTGGGACGTGGTCGCGTTTGATGAGGTTGCGGGCATTTCGTTCAAGGACAAGGACGGCGTCCAGATCATGAAAGATTTCATGGCGTCGGGATCATTCGCTCGCGGCAAAGACGCTGTGAACGCCTGCGCCTCGATGGTCTTCGTCGGGAATATCAACCAGCCGGTGGATACGCTGGTGAAGACGAGTCATCTGCTGGCACCGTTCCCGGACACGATGATTGACACCGCATTCTTCGACCGGTTCCACGCCTACGTGCCCGGGTGGGAGATTCCGAAGATGCGCCCGGAGTATTTTACGAACGCCTACGGGATGATCGTGGACTACCTGGCGGAGTTCATGCGCGAGATGCGCAAGCGCACTTACGCCGACGCCATCAACAAGTTCTTCAAGCTCGGTCGGGACTTAAACCAGCGCGATACCATCGCCGTGAAACGGACGGTGTCGGGGCTGTTGAAGCTGCTTTACCCGAACGAGGAATACGACAAGGAAGCCGTGCGCCGATGTCTGGAATACGCGCTGGAAGTTCGCCGCCGCGTGAAAGAGCAACTGAAGAAGATCGGCGGCATGGAGTTCTACGACGTTCACTTCAGCTATATTGACCTGGAAACCAACGATGAGAAATTCATCAGCGTGCCCGAACAGGGCGGCGGGTCGTTGATCCCGGATGGCCCGATGAATCCCGGTGTGCTCCATTTGGTGGGCACCGGCAGTGGCGGACTCCTGGGCCTCTACCGGGTCGAGACCCAGATCACGCCCGGCAATGGGGCGCTAAAAATGTCCGGCCTCGGCTCCCACGGCGGGGCCAAGGAGGGGGTGAAGGTCGGTTTCGACTACTTCCGGGCCAATGCCTCGCGGGTCAGTGCCTCGATCAAACCAGGCGAGCACGACTACCACTTCCACGTCGTCGAGCTGCACAACAGCGGCCCGACCACGGCCATGACCCTGGCTACGTTCGTGGCGCTGTGCTCGGCCGTCCTGGGCAAGCCGATCCAGACGCAGATGGTGATCCTGGGCAGTATGAGCCTGGGCGGCAACCTGGTGCCCGTGGAGAACCTGGCGCAGTCCATGCAGGTCGCTTTCGATGCCGGGGGCAAGCGCATCCTGCTGCCGATGGCCAGCGTGACCGACATCCCCACCATCCCCGGCGAGCTGTTCGCCAAGTTCCAGACCAGCTTCTACGCCGACCCGATGGACGCGGTGTTCAAGGCGATGGGGGTGCAGTAGTACGCCGGCCCATGAGAGTCACACCATCATCACGCCGAGTGACGATAGGGCAGAAAGCGCCTCAGAACCGGTCGAATCTGTCAACCTCCAACAACACATGGAAACACCCATGAATCCAGATGGCATAAAGAAGGAATTTGACGACGCCGCTGCCCTGGCCGATTCGATGCAGGCGAAATATGCTAATGCGGTGCAGATGCTGGGACGCCTATCGTCAGTAATCTCCACCACGCAGCCATACTGGACTCAACTCGCCATAAAAGGCGGCAATGATCCTGCCGCAATATCCGCAATTCAAAGCGGAGTAGCCAACGTGGCTGCCATAAAGGGTGGTTTGTATGCCGTGGACGCGTCCAATACATGCCCAACAGGTGAACTGACCTCTCTTTGCCTGTCGGCTTCGTCTTTTGGAACCGATACTGCAGCGATAAGCAGCCTGCTGCCGCTTGCTCCACCATGTCAATTCAAGGTTGACCTGATTCCGCTCCCGGAGTTCACACAAAACAATGGCCTCGCGCAAAGACTCTCGAAACTCGATCCTTCTCTCGGCAAAGTGTGTGCTGAGGTTTGGGAGACTCTCTACGGCACGACTGCTGATCCTGAAAGAAGTGCTCTCTACATGATACGTCAGACCTGGGATCATCTTTTTGATCGGCTCGCCCCAGATGCAGAAGTTCGGAAGTCCTCGCATTGGACGACTAAGGACGTTGACAAGAAGGACATGGTAACGCGGGAGGAGCGGATCAAATACGCTGTGGATCGCCACGTTAGCGAGCCGACTCGCAAGAACCTGCTACTGGCAACCTGTGACCAAATGGTTGACCTATACCAGGAACTCAATCGCGCTCATGAGCGTGGCGAGGTGAACGCTGAAAAGGCAATACGCACGCTGCACGCGATATATGCGTGGCTTCAACAATGGGCGGACGCCCTCAACCTATGACTATGATGCTGTAGAAGGAGTGTTGATTGAAGAGAGCTGCAAAGAAGCCAAAGTCCGGTCGCAAGGCGCACTGGTTTTCCTCCGACCGACCGATTGAGTCGGCCTGTGCCGATGTTCTGGGGCGGTCGGGATTCGCAGCGCGGCTGGCTCAAAGCATCGGTGAGTGGGATGGCCGTGACTCCCTGGTCATCGCGCTACACGGCGGTTGGGGTACGGGCAAGACCTCGGTTAAGAATATGGTGCTGGAGAAGCTGCGGAGCAGCCCTACCCGGTCCCCTCAAGTCGTCGAGTTCTCGCCGTGGCAGGTATCTGGCACCGGCACGTTGGTTGGCACCTTCTTCAATGAACTCGCAGTCACGCTGAGCGTTGGGCAAGAACGGAGGGCGGATCTTGTTGGTAAGCTGTTGGCGTATGCAAAGCATCTCAGTTTTTTCGGCCATGCCGCAAAGCCGGTCGGTGCAGTTGCAGCCTTCGCTGATCCAGTCGTTGGTGGTTTGATTGTAGCGAGCGGAGCTGCTGCTGAGCAAAGCGCTCAGATCGTGCAGGCTGGGGCTGAGGCGGCAAAAGTAACGCAGGATACGAAGAACATGGGCCTAGCCGATCTCAAGCGGGATTTGGGGACCAGCCTGGCGTCACTTCCGCGTCCCGTCTTGGTCGTGATCGACGACATCGACCGGCTTACGACCGACGAGATACTTCAGGTTTTCCAACTCGTAAAAGTAAACGCCGACTTTCCGAACCTGGTTTACCTGCTGTTGTTCGAGCGGAGCATCGTTGAAAAGGCATTGGATCGAATCTCCGCTGACCGGGGGCACGAGTTCCTTCAGAAAATAGTCCAGGTTGAGTTTCATGTTCCCCACGCGCACCGGAGGGCTGTGGAGAAACTGCTTTTCACTGGATTGAACAGGTTTGTTGACCAAGATGCAATCAAACCCCTGTTCGACCAAGCCCGCTGGCGCGACCTCTATCTTGATGGCATTGCCAAGTACTTCCGGAACTTGCGACACGTCTATCGCTTCCTTGGCTCCTTCGGTTTCTACGTGATGCAATTCAAGAGCGGAGAGAGTTTTGAGGTCAATCCAATCGATCTGATCGGTTTGGAGGTACTGAGGGTTTTCGAGCCGAGCCTTTACGAGCAGCTCCCCTCGGCCAAGCGAATCCTCACCGGTGATAAAGGACAGGTTCTCTTTGAGCGCGTGAAGCAGGATGAGGTGGAAGCCGCCGTTGGTCAGTTGTTGACTCATGTTCCCCCGGATCGGCGGGCCCAAGCCCAAGTCGTTCTTGGAGTGTTGTTCCCGCCTATTTCCGGAGCGTTCGATAGCGAGGACGGTGTGTCCGGTCACAAGCAACAATGGCTTCGGGAACATCGAGTGTGCCACTGCGATCTTTTCGAAACGTTCTTTGCTCTAGCCGTGGGTGAAGGTGACCTTTCCCAGGCAGAGCTGGATCGGTTGCGGGCGCTAACCTGTAACCGAAACGGTTTCATCACGGAATGCCGGGCGCTCGTGGGGCGGGGGCTGCTCGACGTCGCGTTTGAGCGACTTGACGCTTATAAGGATCAGATTCCGCTGGAGCACATGCCAGTGTTGCTTCGCGCCCTGTGTGACATCGCAGACGAATTCCCGGAGCCCAAGCCTGATCCGTTCCAGGTTCACGTTGGCATCTATGCTCGCCGCTTAGTGCACTTTGGCCTGCGCCAAGAGAGTGACCAAGTCAAGCGTCTTGCCATCCTTAAGGAAGCGTTTGCGGACACGCGCGGCCTTCTGTTGCCTCTGGAGATCGTCGCCGCCGAACTCAGAGCGAGCGCCGGCGAGCGGGCAGATGCCAACCCGATCGTTGATCAAGCAGGCCTCGATGAACTCAAACGCTTATGCGTGGCCAAGCTGAAGGCGGCTTCCCGAACGGTCGAATTCGAGAAAGCCCGGAACCTGGCAACCTATCTTGTCAGGTGGTTCAACTGGGGTGATCAGGTTGAAGTCCGTGAATGGGTTGCACGTCGTGTGCAGGACACCATAGGCGCCTTTTGGATTTTGCGAGCCTTGTTGGGAACATCAAGCGCAACTGGACCTCAAGGGACGGTAGTCTGTCACCACATTGACCTGGGATTCGTGCAGCAGTTCGCTGATGTTAATCGGCTCGCACAGTTGACAGCGCTCGCGAAAGCCGAAGACCTGGCAGGGCTCGACCGAACAGCTTTAACCGAATTCCGCAAGGCGCTGAAACGCCGCGCCGATGGTCTCCCGGATAACGATTGGAGCTGACATTTTGGCGATAATGCGCGAGTGTCGAGGCAACGTATAGCGTTGATAGTCTGTGAGTTGCGCACGGTCACACGCTGCTCAGTCAGCCCGGGCGATGCCTCAGTGATTTTGGACGCATACCCGCTTTCCCGCGCGGAGTCTAGACCAACCCGAGCACTCGTTTCCCGAGCCGTTTACGGCGTCGGGGATTAGGCAGTGAGCCGAACAATTCCTCCCGGCTGAGCCGTTGCATCTTCCGGAGTGTGCGCTGGACCGTGCGCCAGTTGAGGATGGCTTGCTTGAGCCACTGATACTGCTCCTGGGGGGCTGCAAGTGCGCACGTATGCGACGCTTGTGCGCGGCGGTGGGAACATGGCCCAATACGGGCGGTTTGAAAATGGACCGGGGCACTGGGGCCTGAGGGCGTCACGAAGAGGGCCGACGGATCTCTCCGCCGGCCCATGGGAGGCTGTGCGCTGTGGGGTGGCCTGGATTATGGCTCTTCGATTTGGTCCTTCATCCGGTAACTCTTCCCTTCGATGCGGACCGTTTCGGCGTGATGTAACAGGCGGTCGAGGAGCGCCGAGGTTAGGCTGGGATCATTGTTAAACATCTTGGCCCAGTGTTTGTAGGCCTGGTTGGTGGTCACGATGGTCGAGCCGTGCTCGTAGCGCTGGCTGAACACCTGGAAGAGGAAGTCAGCCCCCGCCTTATCGATGGGCAGGTATCCGAGTTCATCAACCTGGAGAATGTCCGGGCGCAGATACTTCTTGAGTTCACTGGCACCCTGAAATGGACCCCGGAATTCGGACCAGAGGTTAAGCTAGATTTTGCCGTGGATCGCTGGGTGTGAGAAACCAGCGAGACCATGAGTAAAACTAAATCAAACAAACGCAGAC
>MWFF01000006.1 GCA_002071485.1 Verrucomicrobia bacterium ADurb.Bin006
TGCAGACCTGACGCAAAACGGTGAGTTTGCCCGCGGTTGGGGCTTGGTGTTTTTTCATGACCTGCCGTGTGGCAGGTTTTCGTCAAGCTTCCAACCATTTTTTTCGCCAATTCCTGTGGGATGGCTGTGAATCTCTTTTCAGATTCTGCATCAAGATGGACCGATCAAAATCGAAAGCATCTCCGCACGGCTTCGAGGTAGCTACCTTGACGCCAAAATCACGATAGCAGGGTCTACACGAACCCATCGAACTCCATTTGAGCGCGAGAAGGGCTTGTTGGAGCGGATCGAAAGGCTTCGAAGATACACGAATAACATCCATCTGACACAGTAGTGTGTGCATGTGTTTATGGGCCGGACCAAGTCCGAAGGATCTACGAATGTGCTGCAGTGTTTTCTCCCATTCTCGCTAGTAGCCGAGTGCGGGTTAGCGTCATAACCGCGAGAGCGCTGCGTATTCTGAATGCTAAATGCACCCGCGCATATACATATTGCCCCAGAGCTGGTGTCTTCCCAAATTGCCCGATGGTTTCTGATGCGGCTTGTCGAAATACGCCGTGAACGGCGCATAAGGATCAATGCTTGCTTTTAGTGTTTCAATTTGATCAGGAACAAACGACTCCAAGACAGCCCACGATCTGCATCCTGATTCCCGTGCACAACCAGGCGGAATATTTGTACCGTGCCTTGGCCAGCGCGGTTTGGCAGGTTGGACCGCAGGATGAGATCATCGTTGTGGACGATGCCTCCACGGACCTGTGCCCAAGCTCCCCTGTCTGGTTATTCAAGGAGCGGGTGCTCTGGTTCAGGAACCCGGTCAAGCGGGGCGTGTCTTACTGTCGTAACTTGGGCATCCGTCGCTCGCGGGCCGTGTGGATCAAGTTCCTGGACGCTGACGATGTCCTGTCGCCGTTTGCGCTCGATCTTGTGCGACGTGCACAACCTCTGATTACGGACGAAGTCAAAGTCGTCGCTGGCGGGTGCCACCGGATCGTAGACTACCGGTACCACGATTACCTTTGCGATACGGATGCCAGCCTCCTGCGAATCAAAGAGGCTATTCCGATGCTGCCGAGTGCGGTGTTTGTCCGTCGGCTGGCTCTTCTGGAAGTGGGGTTGTTCGACGAGCGGATCGATCAGGAGGAAGATTGGGATCTATGGTTTCGCTTGCATGAGCGCTACGGCTTGTCTGCGTTCGCGACCACGACGGCACCGGTCTGCTATTACCGGATTAATCATGCGGAGCGGCAGCAGAAGCGACGCGAAGCCAAAGTGGATGGGGTATCGGTTCGGGAGTACTTTCGGCGGCGCTATGGGGCCACAGTTTCAGACTAATCTGGGAAACACGATGACCGAGGATATCGCCAAGCTGTACTCACCCGTTATCCGCGACCATGCGAATCAGCCGCGCAACTGCCGTCGTCTCTTGAGCGCGAACTTCCGCGCTTCGAGCAAGAATCCCCTCTGTGGAGACTGCATCACGGTGTTTCTTCGGGTCGAGGACGGCATAGTGCGGGAGGTGTCATTTGAATCCTTCGGCTGTGCGCTGTGCCGTGCGTCAGCGTCGTTGTTGTCTGAAGCGGCTCAGGGGTTGACCTGGCAAGGCGTGTGTGAGTTGGGCAGGGCGGTTGAGGCAATGGCAACACAGGGAAGGACGAGCAGCCTCTGCCAGGGAGAGCTGTTGGCGCTTGGAGGTGTGCATCCCTTTCCGGCGCGGATTCCGTGTGTGCTGCTGCCCTGGCAGACCGTGTTGGAAGCCTTCGATCCCAAGCCATCCTGCTGAAGAATGGGATCGCTGCGGGGGAGCTTTGCGCGCGACTTGAACTGTCTGCAGGGCGCCTCGACGGCTTCAGCGTCATCAGCGTCATCAAGGTCATCAAAACGTCACTTGCCAAGGGGCGCGTGCAGGTTAAGTTGTTGCGCC
The DNA here is from genome assembly GCA_002071485.1 of Verrucomicrobia bacterium ADurb.Bin006. Classification (GTDB taxonomy): domain Bacteria; phylum Verrucomicrobiota; class Verrucomicrobiia; order Limisphaerales; family J093; genus MWFF01. The sequence goes on from MWFF01000006.1 coordinate 1,925, forward strand.
TAAACTTGAAAAGTCAATTGCGTCATTCCGGCCGGTTTGTGGCGGGCGCAATGGAAGCGTCCTGTGGGCTGCGGTGTGCTTCCGGCTGAGGGAGGGAGGAGGGAACTGGCCGTCTATCCGGCCGAAGGAAACCAAAATCTATGGCCTACCCCAATTACTACTACGCGTCGTCTTCGAGCACGAGCAGTTCCTCCAGTCCGAGCAGTTGTCCGGCCGATGAGGGCGGTGATGCTGGTGGCGGTGTCGAGGGGGCGTTCAGCGCGCCGATCCAGCCGGCGGGCGGCGGGGTTTCTGCGTTTCGGGCCAGCTCCAGTTCGACCAGTTCGTCCAGTGAGAGTTGCGAAGCCGAAGGTGGAGGAGCACGGTTATTTCATTTAAATTCCTGAAGGGTTGCTGTTGTTGAGGTTAGAAATAACGCTTGTCAATTGGCGTGGTTTGGTGCGTAGTAGGCGTGCGATGATCTCGACAAACCACCAACTGTTCAGTGCCGATCCGCCCGTTTCCTTTCTCAAGAATCTAAAGGTTCGGGCTCTGGAACCGGAGGAATACCAACGGGCGGGCGAACTGCTCGACCGCGAACACTATCTGGGCGACGTGCCTCAGGGACGCCAGTTGCTCCAGGCCGTCGAATACGCAGGTCAATGGGTGGCTCTGCTCGATTGGGGGCCGGCGACATGGAAGCTCGCTGACCGA
>MWFF01000007.1 GCA_002071485.1 Verrucomicrobia bacterium ADurb.Bin006
AGATCGAAGATCGGAGATCGGGCACCGGAGCGCCTGTGTGTAGCCGGTTCAAGGCGCTCGGAGATTGGAGATCGACGATCGGGAATTGGGGTTGGACGATTAACAGAAGACCGCAAAGGAACGCGAAGGGCACGACTCCAAGTGATGTCATCGTTCCCGCGAACTCCGATCTCCGAACTCCCATCTCCGATGTGCCGAACCACAGAGCCACAAAGAACACAGAGAATTACGATTATCAGCAGGAGCTGGCGCCCCATGTCTTCACTGACGTACCGACGCACCGACGCACTGCCCACCGACGCACCGACGCACCGACGCACCGGCTACCGACGCACCGACGCACCGCCCCCCCCCATCTTCGATCTCCGATCTCCGATCTCCGATGCAACTGAGCCCCATCAAACAGGTCTGCGAAGCCGATCCGGCCATCCGGCTGTCCATCCTCTTCGGGTCGCTCAACGGCGCCAGCCCTCGATTCGACAGTGACCTCGACCTGGCCGTCGCGGAGCAGGGTCCGATGGATTCGCGGCGCAAGCAGGCCTTGATTGAAGACTTGGCCGTGGCCTCCGGCCGCAGCGTCGATCTCGTCGACCTGCACACTGCCCATGGACTGCTTTTACGCTCGATCCTTGGCACCGGACGAATGCTCGTGTGTCGCGACCGCAATCTCTACGCCACCCTGATCCGACGCATGCTGTTCGAGCAGGCCGATTTTTCGCCTCTCGTCCGCCGGATTCACGCGTGCCGAGCCGCCGCCAGGACCAAGCCACCGACGCACCGACGCACCGACGCACCGACGCACCGACACCGTGGACCCTGACATCACCGCAGACAAGATCGAGTCGTTGCGCCGATGCTTGCGAAGGCTTGAACACAAGCGACCGGCTCGCCTCGAAGAACTGCAGGCAAACCTCGTGACAGTCACCGTCCCGAATTGAACCACAGAGACACAGAGAACGCAGAGGAAAGCATGGCTGGGCGGAATCAGGTGTTGTGGTCTTTTGAGGATTCAGGTCTTCTCTGTGTGCTCAGCGTCTCTGTGGTGAATCCCCCTGGATGGCAGTCATCGCCCCGAATTGAACCACAGAGACACAGAGAACACAGAGCAAAGCATGGCTGGGCGGAATCAGGTGTTTGGTCTTTTGAGGATTAGGGTCTTCTCCGTGTGCTCTGCGCCTCTGTGGTGAATCCCCTCGATGACAGTCACCGCCCCGAATTGAACCACAGAGACACAGAGAACGCAGAGGAAAGCATGGCTGGGCGGAATCAGGTGTTGTGGTCTTTTGAGGATTCAGGTCTTCTCTGTGTACTCTGCGCCTCTGTGGTGAATCCCCCTCGATGACAGTCACCGTCCCGAATTGAACCACAGAGCCACAGAGAACGCAGAGGATTACGATCTCGTCGAGCTTTCGCAGGTCAGCCTCAACCAGCTCAACCTGTCGGCCGTCGCGGATTACTTTGCGCGTTACGAATTGGCCTTTGCGCGTGAGAGCGAAGCAGAACGCGAACGCTTGATGCGCGCCACCGATATCCTGGGAGATCAGGGGCGCCCCACGGTGGGCGGGCTCCTGATATTCGGCATTTCACCCGAGCGGACCCTGCCGCAAGCGGGTATTCAGTTCGCCCACTTCCAGGGGACTCAACCAGGCGCTGACCTGATCGACAAGCGGTTCTTTGGCGGCAGCCTGCCTGACCAGGTCCAAAACGCTTTGGCAGGCCTCAAGGCCAACCTGCAATCGCCTTCTCGCATCGAGGGCGCCCGGCGGATCGAGCGGGCCGGGTACCCCGACCCGGTTTTTCGCGAACTGCTGGTCAACGCGTGCGTGCATCGGAACTACAGCATCACCGGATCGCAGATCCGCGTGCTGTTGTTCGCCGACCGGTGCGAGTTTGCCAGCCCCGGACGCCTGCCCAACACGGTAACTGTCGAGAAGTTGGCGGTTGGCACCAGCTTTGCCCGCAACCCGCTTTTGGTCCGGTTGATGGAGAACCTGGGGTATATGGACCGTCTGGGCCGTGGATTGCCAATGGTCGTCCAAGCCGCGAGCCGCCTCGGTCTGGGTGTCGACTTCGATGATTCGGGCGACGCCTTTCGCGTCGTCCTTCGTCTACCGTGACTGACGCCCCGACTACCGCCGCACTGACGCACCGACGCACCGCCCCCCCGAACTCCGAACTCCCATCTCCGAACTCCTATCTCCCACGCTGTGACGCCAAGATGAACGAAACGACGGAATCGAGCCTGTGGTCAGTGCCTTGCCTGAGCATGACCTTAGCGTCTTAGCGTCTTTGCGTGAGGCACATCGGTATCTCCATGTCGTGTTTGCAGAAACACCAATCTCACGCCAAGACGCCAAGACGCCAAGATGAACGAAAACGCAATTGGCAAGACGGTGGTCGATGCGGCTGTGAAGGTGCATCGGGAGTTGGGCCCTGGATTGCTCGAGACGGTGTATGAGGCAGTGCTGGCCAAAGAACTGGAAAGCCGGGGATTGCACGTAGAACGTCAGGTGTCCGTCCCGATCGTCTACGGTGGAATGCGCTTCGAGGAGGGGTTTCGGGCTGACATGATCGTTGAAGGCAAGGTCATTCTGGAGCTGAAGTCTGTAGAACAACTGAGCAAGGTACACGCAAAACAGCTCTTCACCTATTTGAAGCTCACGGGACTGAAGCTTGGGTTTCTACTGAACTTTGGCGGCGGCCTGATGAAGGACGGAATCGAGCGGGTGGTGAACGGCTTGCCTGAGGATGACCTTCGCGTCTTCGCGTCTTTGCGTGAGACTCATCGGTGTCCCCATGGCGTGTCCGCAGAAACACCAATCTCACGCCAAGACGCCAAGACGCCAAGATGAACGAAACGACGGAATCGAGCGCATGGCGAATGCCTTGCCTGAGGATGACCTTCGCGTCTTCACGTCTTTGCGTGAGGCACATCGGTATCCCCATGGCGTGTCTGCAGAGACACCAATGTCACGCTAAGACGCCAAGACGCCAAGATGAACGAAACGACGGAATCGAGCCTGTGGTCAGTGCCTTGCCTGAGGATGACCTTCGCGTCTTCACGTCTTTGCGTGAGGCACATCGGTGTCCCCATGGCGTGTCCGCAGAAACACCAATCTCACGCCAAGACGCCAAGACGCCAAGATGAACGAAACGACGGAATCGAGCCTGTGGTCAGTGCCTTGCCTGAGCATGACCTTAGCGTCTTAGCGTCTTTGCGTGAGACTCAGCCCCGACCCAGCGTGACCCCCATACCCAAATCCGCCCGCATCTACATCGCCGGTCACAAGGGACTCGTCGGCAGCGCCATCTGGCGCGAGTTCGACCGCCGGGGCTACACGAGTCTCATCGGACGCACCCGCGACGAACTCGACCTCAGGGATCTACCATCCGTTCGCCGCTTCTTCGACGAACAACGCCCCGAGTACGTGATCCTGGCCGCCGCCCGCGTCGGCGGCATCCTCGCCAACGATACCGAGCCTGTTCCTTTCCTGCTCGAAAATCTCCAGATCCAAAACAACGTTATCTCGGAATCGCACCGGGTCGGCGTCCGCAAGCTCCTTTTCCTGGGCAGTTCCTGCATCTATCCCAAGCTCGCCCCCCAGCCGATCCGCGAGGAGCATCTGCTCACCGGCCCGCTCGAACCGACCAACCAGTGGTACGCCATCGCCAAGATCGCCGGGATCAAACTTTGCCAAGCCTATCGGCGCCAGTACGGATCCGATTTCATCTGCGCGATGCCGACCAACCTGTACGGTCCAAACGACAACTACGATCCGCGGAATTCGCATGTCCTGCCCGCCCTGATCCGCCGATTCCACGAGGCCAAATCGACCGGGGCGCGCGAGGTGGTCTGTTGGGGGACCGGATCGCCCCGGCGCGAGTTCCTCTACGTGGACGATCTGGCCCGCGCTTGTCTCTTCCTGCTCGAGCGTTACAGCGACGATGCCATTATCAACGTCGGCTCGGGCGCCGACCTGCCAATCCGTGATCTGGCCGACATGGTTGCGCGGGCCGTGGGGTTCGAGGGCGCGATTGTGTGGGACGACTCGAAACCGGACGGCACACCGCGCAAGCTCATGGACAGTGCGCGCATCCTCGGAATGGGGTGGCAGCCCGAGGTCAGCCTCGAAGAGGGAATCCGCCGCGCCTATGCCGATTTCATGGGGAAGACAGTCACTGTCTCCAAATAGACCACAGGGACACAGAGCACACAGAGGAAGGCATGGCTGGCGGGAGTTTAACAGAAGATCGCAAAGGAACGCAAAGGGCAGGGCACCGCGGGATCTGGATCTTTGCGTGTCTTTGCGACCTTCTGTGGTGAATCCCGTTCGAACACAGTCACCGTCCCGAATTGAACCACAGAGACACAGAGGACACAGAGGAAAGCATGGGGGGGGGGGGGGGGGGGAAGCGGTGCGTCGGTAGTCGGTACGTCAGTACGCCAGTACGCCAGTGCGTCAGTAAGCGGTGCGGCGGCTTGCGGAGTTGGGAGATCGAAGATCGGAGATCGGGCACTGGAGCGCCGGCTTGCAGCCGGCTTAAGGTATGCGGAGATCGGAGTTGGGCGATTAACAGAAGATCGCAAAGGAACGCAAAGGGCAGGGCGGCGCGGGATCTGGATCTTTGCGTGTCTTTGCGTCCTTCTGTGGATTAAGGTCTTCTCTGTGCACTCTGCGTCTCTGTGGTAAATCGCGTTCGAACACAGTCACCGCCCCGAATTGAACCACAGAGACACAGAGGACACAGAGGAAGGAGTCAACCGCGAACCACCTGCCTGCGCGATGCTTCCTCCTTCGCCAAGCCTTCGGTGGACAGATTGGCAGGCAGACGCGAACCACGCGAAAAACTCCAGCCATTCTTGTGACCTGTTCCAGCCTTTGTTCGTGTGTTTTCCGTATTTCGCGGTTCACAGGATCGCGCATTCTTGAGACGGTTTTCCGGCGCTTGGTTTCCTTCGTTTTCTTCTGTGGTCGTTTTAGTTGCGGCTCCGCCGCGCTGCGTCCTTCTGTTCATTCTTTGTGATCCGTTGTCAACGTGCTGTCCTTCACCCCTGGTTCAAAGCTCAAAACGCTGATTCTCCATGAGACTTCTTGTCACTGGCGGCGCCGGCTTCATCGGTTCGGCGGTGGTGCGTCACTTGATCCGAGAGACGCCTCACAGCGTGGTCGTCCTCGACAGCCTCACCTACGCCGGGAACCTCGAATCGCTCCGTGCGGTTGCCTCCGACCCGCGCTACCGATTTGTCCAAGGCGACATTCGGGACCCGCAAACGGTGGGCCGCATTCTTCACGAGGCGCAGCCGGATGCCGTCCTTCACCTGGCCGCGGAATCCCACGTCGACCGGTCCATCGACGGGCCGGCGGATTTCATCTCGACCAACATCACGGGGACCTACCAATTGCTCGAAGCGGCGCTGGCCTATTGGCGTGCGCTGCCGCCCGATCGCAAGGACGCGTTCCGATTCCAGCACATCTCGACCGACGAGGTATTCGGCAGCCTTGGCCCACAGGGCCTGTTTCGTGAAAATACCGCGTACGATCCGCGGTCGCCTTACTCGGCCAGCAAAGCCGCGTCGGATCACCTGGTCCGGGCCTGGCACCACACCTACGGGCTTCCCACGCTGCTGACGAACTGCTCAAATAATTATGGTCCGTACCATTTCCCGGAAAAGCTGATCCCGCTGGTCATCCTCAACGCCCTTGAAGGCAAACCCCTCCCCGTGTATGGAAAAGGCGATAACGTGCGCGACTGGCTCTACGTCGAGGATCATGCGCGGGCTTTGTTGACGGTTCTCGAGCGCGGCGAACCCGGCGAGACGTACAACATCGGCGGCAACAGCGAACGAACAAACATCGAGGTCGTTCGCAGTATCTGTGACCTTCTGGACGAACTGCGCCCAATTAAACAGAATCCGGACTTCCGCGGCCCGGCCGGAACGCAGTCGTATCGGGCTCTGATCACCTTCGTCGAGGACCGGCCCGGACACGACCAGCGCTACGCGATGGATGCAGGCAAACTGCGCCGGAGCCTCGGTTGGGGCCCCCAGGAAGACTTCAACAGCGGTTTGCGCAAGACCGTCGAGTGGTACCTCGACAACCGCTGGTGGTGGGAACCGATACGCACGAAAAAGTACGCCGGGGAGAGGCTCGGGAGGAGTGGGCGGTAAGACGGGAGGCAGATGACGAGAAACGGGAAACGGAGAATACACAGGAATCACTGAGATGCATTACGGCGTCACCCTCATCCGCCCCGCAAAGCGGGACACCCTCTCCCATCGGATGGCAGAGGGCCGGGGTGAGGGGTCCTTGTCACGTATTCTAAGGCCTCCTCAATAACTCCCTCTTTCGCGTCTTTCGCATGTTTCGCGGTTGAATCCTCTATGAAAGGCATTATACTCGCCGGCGGTTCGGGCACGCGTCTGTTTCCGGTCACCCAGGTGATCTGCAAGCAGTTGCTGCCGGTCTATGACAAGCCGATGATCTACTACCCGCTCTCGACCCTGATGCTGGCTGGGATACGCGAGATCCTGATCATCTCGACGCCGGAAGCCACGCCGGTGTTCGAAAGGCTGCTCGGCGACGGCGCGCATCTCGGCTTGCGCCTCAGCTACAAGGTGCAGTCTGTTGCCAACGGCCTGGCTCAGGCCTTTGTGCTGGGGAGGGAGTTCATCGGCTCGGACTCCGTCTGCCTGATCCTGGGCGATAACATCTTTTATGGTAGCGGCCTTCGACAGATGCTGACCCGTGCAGCCAAGAACACCGGCGCCACCGTTTTTGGGTACTACGTCCACGACCCGGAACGGTATGGTGTGGTCGATTTCGATGCCGACGGCAAGGTGTTGAGCATCGAGGAGAAGCCGGCTCAGCCGAAATCCAACTACGCCGTCGTCGGGCTCTATTTCTACGATAATGACGTCGTGCAGATTGCCGAACAACTGAAACCCTCGGCCCGGGGCGAGTACGAGATCACCGATGTCAACCGCGAGTATCTCCGCCGGGGCAAACTGTCGGTGCGCTTGATGGGACGCGGCTTTGCCTGGCTGGATACGGGGACGCACGAATCTCTCGCCGAGGCAACGGCGTTCGTTCGAGCGATTCAGGATCGGCAGGGTCTCAAGATCTCCTGCGTCGAGGAGATCGCCTGGCGTCTGGGGTTCATCGACCGGAAGCGATTAACCGAGCTGGCCGGCAAACTGAAGAAATCGTCGTACGGCGCGTACCTCGAGCAGTTATTGACTGAGCGTCCAAGCTGAGCGAAGGGCAAAGGGCAAGGTGCGCAGGGCAGAGGAAAAGTGAAGGGTGACGGGTGGGATTCGAAGATGGGGGCGGTGCGTCAGTGGCCAGTGCGCCAGTTTGCCTTCGGTCTGCTGTCGATCGTTCTTCCCCATCTGTGTCCTCTGTGCCTCTGTGGTGAATTCCCTTCGATGACTGTCACCGTTCCGAATTGAACCACAGAGAGCACAGAGACCAGTGGCAAAGGGCTGATGACCGTAACGCTCTAGGCTCAACTGAACCACTCAACATTCATCGAAATGGGTCTTTGGACGTTGAAATCTGAGCGTTGGATGTTGAACATTCAGGTTCTGGGAAAAACCATCTCCCTTCGTTTCCTTCGTTGTCTTCTGTGAGACCAAGGCGCAATCGTTTTTCCTCTCTGTGTGCTCGGGCCCTCACTTTGTATCCGTGTTTCATCCGTGGCTCTCTGTTCCGTTCGTTACCTTCTGTGAGGTTTTATGAAAGCCCTCCGCGGTACTGATGATCTCGCTATGTTCGGCGCGCCGCCGCTGTTCGCTGAGCCGCTTCTGGTCGGCCGGCCCAACATCGGGGATCGCGCGACATTCATGCGCCACCTGGAAGGCGCCTTTGACCGCCGTTGGCTCTCAAATTTTGGCCCCGTGGTTAAGGAGTTCGAGCAACGGTTAGCGCAGTACTTGGGCGTTCGCCATGCTGTGACCGTGTGTAATGCCACCGTCGGTCTCGAGATCGCGGTTCGGGCGCTGGGCCTCTCGGGCGAAGTCATTGTGCCTTCGTTCACCTTTGTCGCCACAGTGCACGTGCTCCACTGGCTCGGACTGCGCCCGGTGTTCGTGGACATCGACCCGGCTACACACAACGTGGACGTGGACGCTGTGCGGCGTGCGATCACCTCGAAGACCTCGGGAATCATCGGGGTGCACCTTTGGGGTCGGGCGTGCGACACTGAGGCCCTCGAGTCCATCGCTCGAGAGCATGATCTGCGGCTCATGTTCGACGCGGCTCACGCCCTCGGTTGCTCGCATCGGGGCCGGATGATCGGCGGGTTCGGTGAGTGCGAGGTGTTCAGCTTTCACGCCACCAAGTTCTTCAACACGTTCGAGGGAGGCGTGATCACCACGAACCACGATGACGTGGCCCACCGTCTTCGGCTGATGTCCAACTTCGGCTTTCACGGCTTGGACAACACGGATTGCGTGGGTGTGAACGGCAAGATGAACGAAGCCTGCGCTGCGATGGGCCTGGCCAATTTGGACGCGTTGGACGGTTTTGTGAAAACAAACCGGGCGAACTACGAAGTGTACCGGCGCCGGATGGCGGCGATCCCCGGGCTCCAATGTATCGTGTACGACGACAGTGAACGGTGGAACTACCAGTATGTTGTCGTCGAGTTGGATCAAGCCGCCTTTGGTCTGCCGCGCGACATTCTTTACAGGATTCTCCATGCCGAGAACGTTATGGTCCGGCGGTATTTCTATCCCGGCTGCCATCGCATGGAGCCTTACCGTTCCGGCGCGGTTGGAGCGGTGCCCGAGTTGCCCCAGACCGAGGCCCTGAGCGACCGCGTTCTGGCCTTCCCGACCGGGACACAGACGGCACCAGTCGAAGTCGACGCAATCTGCGATCTCTTGTCGTGCACCCAACGCCAAGCGGCGGTTGTCGCGGAGCGATGTTCGGGGAGTAGCGCATGCTGAGCATCTGTGAGCTTCACACACTGACAGGTTGCGAGGCATTACGTATGAGGCATAACCAACAGGATATGGGCTCTGCGTTCTACCAGGAACCGTTCGCATGCACTGGCGTCCCAAAGGGCACGCCAGCGTCGAAAGCTCGCTTCATGAGACTGCTTTCGTGCTCAGTGTAGGGCCCTGCGAACCCCACGCATCTGGAATGAATTCCACAAGAGATCATCAGCCCGTCGCCATTGTGCTTGGCGGAACATCGCCGCATGCAGAGCTTTGTCGACTCCTCAAGGCCCGTGGCTATCATACGCTCTTGATCGACTACTATGAGCGGCCATGCGCTAAAGCAGCGGCGGATGAACACCTGCGTGTCAGCACGCTCGACCAGGAGAGAGTCTTGGAGATCGCTAGGAATCGCGCTGCCTCCCTCGTCCTCGCCACCTGTATCGACCAAGCTAACGTCACGGCTTGCTACGTCCTTGAGCGCCTGGGGAAGTTTGCTCCGTACAGTTATCAGACAGCAGTCGCGGTCTCAACCAAGAGCATCATGAAAGCAATCATGATCAAGCATGGGATCCCGACTTCCCGATTCGTGCAGGTTTCTGATACTGCTTCGACCCATTGGCGTGGTCTTAACTTTCCGTTGATCGTCAAACCCTGCGACAGCAACAGTTCGAAAGGTGTGCGGCGCTGTGACTCTCCAGAGCAAGTGGAGCGACACCTCGCATCTGCGCTTGGCATCAGCCGAAGACACGAGGCGGTCGTTGAGGAGTTTAAGGACGGACGGGAAATTGCCTTCGATTCGTATGTCATGAATGGGCGAGTGCACCTCATGATGACTCGAGAGCGGAGAAAGATCACGGGTTTCAGGGATTCCATTCAGCAGATCTACGGATCCTTTTGGCCCGCTCACGTGAGTGGCCCAACCCAGCAAAGGCTAGTCGCGGTCGGAGAGTGGATCGCCCGGGTCTTCCAATTAGATAACACACCTCTGATGATGCAGGCGATTATTAGCGGCGATCAGATCAGTGTAATCGAGTTTGCTCCCAGAATCGGTGGAGGAGAAAACCACCGCATTATTAAGATGGCGACGGGCTTCGACCTCATTGATGCGGCCATAGACTCGTTTCTTGGGAGGCGGCCTGTGCTCAACCAGCGGGAGCCTGGGCGCGTGTTTCTGGACAATTACCTCTATGCAAAGCCGTGTCTCCTCGGAAGAGTGGAAGGTATGGAAGAATTGCTCCAGGATGGCGTGATCGATTGCTTTGAGACCTACAAGTCAACAGGCTTCGAGGTTGGTGAGAGCATCTCAAGCAACAATCGTGTTGGGGCTTTCATCGTGTCTGGCGCCTCAGAGCAAGAGTGTCTCGAGACGCTTCGCAGGGCCGTCAGTCGGGTCGAGATCTTTGATTGCGCAGGCAATCCAGTCATGCTGAGAGAGATTTACGATTAGAACTTCAGGAACTCTTTGTCTTCGGGAAGTGAACCCATGAAGCAGCTGGTTCATGGGCAGGGCGGGTTTGATCGACTACCACTAAGTTCGTAGTCCAGCCTCTGAAGGCGAGACCTGCACAGGTTCCTCGGCGTTTTTAGTGGAATGCTAGCTGCTGTGGAAGGCATTGATTTACAAGGGGTAGAGCCTTTCGGCCCGGAAAGACAGGGCTTCTAATGAGTGTCCGAGGCGCAGGCCCCCTGGCGAGGGTTGTCCAATTCCACTGAAAACGTCGAAGAAGCCCTGCACAATGAGCTGGCATCCCCGCATTCGGCGATCCAGTGCGATGGCTTTCAGGCTCAGCTACCAGGCGTGGGCGACAATCAGGTCAGGAGTTTCGCCCGGCGTGAGATGGCCGCACGATCAGTACATCGGTTTGGCTTCATGGCATGGCCAGGCAGCGGCTCGATCATAAGGCGTCTGCGGGTTGCTCACGATGTCGCGGTTGGGCGGTCGGCTGTGATCAAGCGTCTCTCCATCTCACAGAATGAGCAGCACGCCCCCCAGGTTCGGGGAGTAGCGCGCGCTCTACAGTTGTGGGCTTCACCCACCCACCGAGAGGTCTCGATGCATTACGTATGAGGCATAACCAACAGAATCGGGAGTTCGCGTTCTACCGGGAGCCGGTGGAGTTCAGCAAGGCGACCGACAAGAGGCTCCTTCAGTATTGTCTGGGGGGGACGCTCTACATGCCTGGGACGAAGGATATCACCGACAAGCTCCTCAAGCGGCAGTTGCCGATGCTGACATCGATGGTGATGTGTTTTGAGGATGCGATCCAGGAGTCTCAACTCGAGGCGGCGGAGCGCAATGTCCTCAGTCTGCTCGACACGCTGGCAGGCGCATTCGGCACGGGGAGTGCCCGAGTCGAGGATATCCCGCTCATATTCCTGCGGGTGCGCCATCCCGAGCAATTCGCCGCGTTCGCTGCTCGGTTGACCAAGGAGCAAGCCGACGTGCTGTCCGGTTTCGTGTTCCCCAAGTTCTGCAGCCAGAACGGGTACGAGTACCTCACCACACTGGGGGGGCTTAACCGGAGTCTGGCCGTTTCGCTCTATGGCATGCCGATCCTCGAGGGCAAGACGATCGCCTATATCGAGACCAGGCTGACTGAATTGACTGAGATCCGGGGATTGCTCAAGCCCTTCCGCGATCTCATCCTGAACGTGCGAATCGGGGGGACGGATTTCTCCTCGATCTTCGGCGTGCGACGGGGCATCAACTCCTCGATCTATGACATCCTCCCGGTGAGGGATTGTCTGTCCGATATTCTTAATTTCTTCAATCGCGAGGGCGAGGATTACACCGTGTCCGCCCCGGTATGGGAGTTCTTCCTGGCCGACCGGGAGAAGAATCTCGAACTTTTGCGGACGGAGGATCTCCATGAATCCTTGCTCAAGCGCAACACGATCATCAATGAGGCCGTCGACGGACTGCTGCGGGAGGTCATTCTGGACAAAGCCAACGGAATGGTCGGGAAGACGGTCATCCATCCCTCGCACCTTAAGTATGTGAACGCCATGCAGGCGGTCACGCGGGAGGAGTATGAGGATGCGACGCAGATCTTGAGCGCATCCGGTGGGGTTATCAAGAGCGCGAAGGCGAACAAAATGAATGAGATCAACCCGCATCGGAACTGGGCGGAGAAGGTCGCTAACCGCGCCCAGGCCTATGGCGTGATCTCCGACGAGTCGGAGTACATCCGTATGTTTGTCGGAGGGTCAGGAATCCAGGAATAGTGTCCTCGAACGAGCTTCAAGCAGACTGCGATGTCCCCGGGCTGAATGGGCGGACCGGGCTTGAGCCCCGAGACGGGTTTGCTGCCTCCTTGACTCGGGCTGCCGCCTCACTACCTTGACCAGTGCAAACTGTCCAAACACCGATTCACACACAGACTCATTGCTGCGCCTGGCTCGTGACCTTTGGCTAATATTCTATGCAAGCCACCCGTGATTTCCTTACCCGCCTGGGTCTTCCATCCGGAGACGCCTACGATCTGCCCACGTCGGACCAGCGTTTTGCTGACGGCGGTCAATACCGCTTCGAGGTCCCGGGGATCCAGGGGCCGGGGACCATGCAGGCCCTCCTCGAGGAGAGCGATCGGCTTGGGATCTGCCTGCACCGCATCACTCAAACGAAAGGCATCATGCTGCTTGCGGACGAGGACATCGTCCGTATGGTCGACCTGGCTGCGAGGTGGACGGTCGATCTTGTGCTCGCGATCGGCCCCCGGGCGACATACGACACGAGTGCCTCGGTGCAAACCCCCGAAGGACAGCGAATGGGGTACCGGTTGCGCGGCCAGGAGCAGATCGTGCGGGCCATCGAGGACGTGAAACGCGCCGCACGACTTGGATGTCGGTCGTTCCTGATCTATGACGAGGGGTCGCTCTGGATCCTGAATCAGGCGCGCAAACAGGGCGAGATCCCCGCTGACTGCAAGTTCAAGGTCTCGGCCCATTGCGGCCACGGCAATCCGTGCTCGGCGCGTCTGCTCGAGGAAATCGGGGCCGACTCCTTTAACCCAATTCGGGACATTCAGATCCAGATGCTCGCTGCGCTCCGGAAGGCCGTCAGAATCCCGATCGACGTCCACACCGAGAACCCGGCCTCCTCGGGCGGTTTCATCCGGCACTATGAGGTGCCCGAGATGATCCGCGTCGCCGCGCCGATCTACCTCAAGACCGGAGGCTCGGTCGCCAAAACGCATTCATGGGAGTCAACCGCCGACGACGCGAAGAAGCGGGCTAAGCAGGTCCAACTTGTCCGGCGCGTTATCGCCGAGTATTACCCTGGAGCGGTCTGCTCGCCCAAGGGCGGCGTCAAGTAAGGACCAGGCACCTTCGACGGGCTTCCCCGCGCGGCGCACGTCCGCTGGGAGCCAAGACAGCGCAACTCCATTCCGCATCATGTCAAAGCCGATACGCCTGGTTCTGGGAACAATGACCTTCGGTCCCCAGGTGGATCTCGAGGGAAGCCGCGAGATGGTTCGCCGCTTCCTCGACGCCGGGCATAGCGAGATCGACACCGCCTATGTGTACAACAAAGGCGACAGCGAGAAGTATCTGGGAACCATCCTCGCGGACGAGCCGAGAGCGCAGGCTACGATTGCCACCAAGGTGAATCCGAGGATCACCGGACGGCTCGATGCCGCATCGATTGCCATGCAGGTGAAGGAATCGCTCGCCCGCCTGCGTCGCGACTCGATCGATCTCCTTTACCTGCATTTCCCCGATCCCCAGACGCCGATTGAGATCACGCTGGAGGCGTGCGCGGATCTCCACGCTCAGGGGCTGTTCTCGTCTTTCGGGCTGAGCAACTTCCCGGCTTGGGAGGTCGTGCATGTCTGGCATACGTGCAAACGGAACGGCTGGCCGCTGCCCGAAGTCTATCAGGGCCTCTACAACGGCCTGAGCCGCAGTGTCGAGCCCGAGTTGCTGCCAGCGCTCCGTCAGTTGGGCATGCTCTTTTACGCCTACAATCCGTTGGCTGGAGGACTGCTCGCCGGGAAGCACGCGAAGTTCGAGGAAGCCCCCGCGCCTGGCCGCTTCACTTTGCGCCCCAATTACAGGAATCGGTACTGGAAAAAGCCCTTCTTCGATGCGATGCGCATCCTGTCTGATGAGTGCGCCCAGGCCCGGATTCGGCCTGTCGAAGCAGCGTATCGGTGGCTTGCCTTTCATTCTGGATTGGATGGAACCAAGGGAGATGGCGTGATCATCGGGGCGTCGAGCCCGGCTCAACTCGAGGAGAACTTGGGCAGCTTGAAAGCAGGTCCCCTTCCGGAGGGTATCGCCGAGGCCTTTCGGTCGGCGTGGGACGATGCAAGGGCAGACAGTCCGTCCTATTTTCGATACAGCGGCTAGTGCTTTTCGAGGCAGAGTGTTAAGGCAATCAGAAGAGAATGATGAACCTTACTGATCGTTTAATTCACGAGATTCAGTCTCTATTTCAAAGCGACCTGTCAGAAAGCACTGGACGTTATGCAAAACGTTGCCTTCTTGATTATCTGGGTGCCACCCTTGCGGGCGCACGCCTGACTCGGGATAAGACCGCGATCCTAATGACGAGCTTGGGTGGATCGGATTCGGGGGTCTCAGTGATTGGCCTTAGGAGAAGAGCCCCTGTGCCCGTTGCAGCCCTTGTGAATGGGATTTCGTCCCATGCGGCCGAACTTGACGACGGGGTGATCTCCGGGATCGTACATCCGGGTGCTCCCTTGCTATCGGCACTGCTGCCAGTGGCAGAGGAACAGTCGATAGACGGAAGGAGGCTGCTTCTCGGGATTGTGAGCGGCTATGAAGCTACGGTCAGGCTTGCCAATGCGATTCAGCCCTCACACAAGATGAGGGGGTATCACGCAACGGCAACGTGCGGCGGCATTGGGGCAGCTCTGGGGATCCTGAACATGACGGCTGCCACAGAAGAGACAATGAAGAATGCTGTCTCGGCCGCCGCGGTGTCGGCAGGCGGCTCTCTTAAGGTCTTGGAGGATGGGTCGCAGCTCAAACCGTTCAATCCAGGTCACGCCGCGCTCACAGCCGTGGTTTCGGTTGCCTTGGCAAAGGCCGGATTCAAGGGGCCGGACGACGTGATGTCTGGCCGGGCTGGTTTCCTCGCAATGATGGCAGACGCTTATGAAGAAGAAGCGCTATTCCCCGAGCGCGATCAGAAGCTCTGCATTGAAAGCGTCTATGTCAAACCTTACGCGGCTTGCCGATATTGCCATCCTGCGATCGAGGCGGCATTGCAGATTCGCTGCGAAAAGGTGATCTGCGTGGAGGACATCGAGTGGATCAGGGTGGCGACTTACAAACTTGCCGTTGATCACCACGACCACACTGTTGTCCAAGAGGTTTCCTCCGCCAAGATGAGCATCCCGTTCAGCGTCGCAGCGGCGATGGTCACAGGACGGGCGGGTATCGAAGAGTATTCGGAGGCTTGCATTCGGGATACGCGCATCGTCCGTCTCGCACAGAAGGTATCGGTCATCCCGGACGAACACTACAGCGCGGTGTTCCCGAAGCAGACACCGGCTAGGGTAGAGATTCGATGCCGGAACGGGAGCGACCATGTTCGTGAAGTGTTCTTGCCGAAGGGCGAGCCCGGCAATCCTCTCAGCGACGACGAACTGAATAACAAGTTCATGTCGTTGGCGGCTTACGCCGGGCTCACATCGAATCAAAGTGCGACGATCCGGGACGCCGTTTGGAATCTACCTGATGGAGCTGAGAGGCTCTACGAGTTGTTGTGAATCAGCCCGTTGGGACGGGCTGTAACGCTTCTGCAGGTGTCTGCGGGACTTTCACTGCACATTGCCCACAACCGTGATTGACCTCCAACAGTTCTACCGGGTGTTGCGGAGCCAAGGCGTGGAGTTCGTGACAGGCGTGCCCGACACCCTGCTCAACGACTTCTGCCTTGGGCTTGACGGCTGTTGGCCCGGCCATCAGCACGTGATTGCGGCGAACGAAGGCAACGCCATCGCTCTGGCCGCCGGTTATCACTTGGCCACAGGGAGCGTCCCGCTCGTCTACATGCAGAACTCGGGGCTGGGCAATGCCATCAATCCCCTGATCTCCCTTGCCGACAAGGAGGTCTATGCGATTCCAATGCTGCTGCTCATCGGATGGCGCGGAGAGCCTGGCGCGTCCGACTGGCCGCAACACAGGCGTCAGGGTGAACTGACGCCCGTTTTTCTTGATGCGATGGGGATCCCGTATCGGGTGCTGGCGCCGGAGGCGGACGCCATGGATCACGCCAAGTGGGCCTTGACAACTGCCGCAGCCAACTGTCGCCCGACGGCCCTGGTTGTCCGCAAAGGGGTTCTCGCGTTGCGAGAGAAGGCCGGATTCGATGCCCACGGGCAGCGCTATGCCATCAGCCGCGAGGAGGCTATCGGCACCATCCTGTCCGCGGCACCAGACAACGCCATCTTCGTGGCCACGACGGGCCGCGCCACCCGGGAACTCCATGCACTGCGCGACGCCAGGGGCGAGTCCCACGACCGCGACTTTCTCAACGTCGGGGCGATGGGCCACGCGCTGTCGATTGCCGCAGGCCTTGCGTTGGCCAAGAACGACCGTGCAGTCATATGTCTGGATGGCGACGGCGCTGCGCTCATGCACATGGGTTCTCTCGCTGTCACCGCCGCCCTCGGTTTGCCCAACCTGCTTCACGTCGTGCTCAATAACGGTGTCCACGAGTCCGTGGGCGGACAGCAGACAGCCGGGTTTGCGACCAACCTCTGCGAGTTGGCCGCCGCCGTGGGCTACAGGGTCATGTCGGGACCGATCGAAACCACCGATGCACTGCGAAAAGCCGTGCGTGATGCATTTGCGGCTAAAGGCCCGTCTTTCATCGAGATGAGAATCCGCAAGGGCATGCGAACGGACCTGCCTCCGCTGAGGATTGATCCCGTGAATTCGAAGAAGCGGCTGATGAACAACCTCTCCGGAGCCAAGTGAACTCCGTCTCGATTGGACCGATGACCTGCTCCGTTGTCGATTCGGCCTATTACGGCGACATGTTCGCTTCGGCGGCCATGCGGGCCGCGTTTTCGGACCAGCGGCGGTTCGAGTCGTGGCTCGATGTCGAGGTCGCATTGGCGAGGGCCGAGGAGCGTGTGGGAGTCATCCCGGGTTCGGTGGCATCGCGGATTGCCGCTGCGGCGAAGATCGAGAACCTGGACCTCGCCGCAATGAAAGCCGAGTACGAGCGTGTGGGGTTCCCGATCCTGCCGCTGGTGCATCAACTGGCGAAGGCCTGCGATCCGGAAAGCGCCCGTTGGGTCCATTGGGGGGCCACCACTCAGGACATCGTCGATACAGGGTTGGTGCTTCAGATGCGGGAAGGCCTGGGGCTGATTTCGGAGGACCTGGATCAGATCATCGAGTCGGCAGCCGCTCTCTGTCGGGCGCACCGGGACACGGTGATGGCTGGCCGCACGTTCCAGCAACAGGCTGCTCCGATCACGTTCGGCTTTAAGGCGGCCGTGTGGCTGGATGAGCTGCTGCGGCACCGGGATCGGCTCGCGGAACTCAAGCCGCGTGTTCTGATTGGCCAGTTCGGCGGGGCGGTTGGAACGCTCTCCACCCTGGGCCACGACGGGCTCAAGGTGCTCGACGAGTTCTGTCGCGAATTGGGCCTGGGCCTGCCGCGGATCACGTGGCACACGGCGCGAGACGGCTGGGCGGAGCTGGTGTTCTGGCTTGCGATGCTCTGCAGCACCCTGTCCAAGATCGCATCGGAGGTCGCGGACCTGATGCGGACGGAGATTGACGAAGTGCGGGAGCCGTTTGCGCCGGGCCGGGGGGGCAGCACCGCCATGCCCCAGAAGCGGAACCCGATCTCATGTCCGATCATAATCGCGATTGGTCACCGGCTCCGTGACAGCGTATCGTCTCAGCTCACGGCGATGGTCCAGGAACACGAGCGCGCGGTGGCCACCCAACCGCTCGAGTGGCTGGTGATCCCCGAGGCCTTCGTGCTCGCCTCGGGAAGTCTCAAGCACTCGAAGACGCTCCTGAGCGGGCTTACGGTGAATGCGGAAACGATGCGACGTAACCTCGCCCTTGGCGGCGGACTGCTGATGTCTGAAGCCGTCATGATGGGGCTGGCGCCGCGGATCGGGCGGGGGCAGGCCCATGACTTGGTGTCCCGCGCCGCCGGACGCGCCACGGATCAGGGCAAGACCCTGCGCGAAGCGCTCGCAAACGACCACGAGATCATGAGCCACCTGACTGCCGAGGAATTGGACCGGTTGCTGGATCCCGCCAACTACCTGGGTGTCGCGGGACAGATGGTGGATGCGGTGTTAGAGAGACTCCGAGGGGCCACGGATGGACGCGGATCTGGAGGGGACCACGGATGAACACGGATAAACACGGATCTGCGGTGCGCAGGTCACGATTCTGCATTACGACTTGGGCAGAAGTCCCTCCCCTTGTATCCGTGTGCATCGGTGTCCATCCGTGGTGAAATCCGAGGTGCCTGCGCCTATGAACAGACGTTGGAAACAGCGTCCGCACGGTTCGACCTGGGGTGACTGGGGTGACGACGACCAGCTTGGCCGCCTTAACCTGGTCGGCCCCGAGCAGGTGCTCAAGGGCATTGCCGAGGTCAAGGCCGGGCGCACGTTTTGCCTGAGCCTGCCACTGGACTATCCGGGCGGGAACGTGCTGAGTCCGGTCCGTTTCCCCCCGACACTGCAGCCTGTCATCCGGAATGGGCAACCGTATTACAACTACCAGTGGCGCAACATGGATGCGCGTCTGACTGACATCGCGTGCGACGATGCCGTGCTCCTATGCAACCAATACTCGACTCAGTGGGACAGCCTGGCCCATCGCGGGTCCTTGTTCGACGCCGACGGCGACGGGAGACCGGAGCCGGTGTACTACAACGGATTCCGGGCTGGGGAGGACGTGACAATGCAGGGCGACACGATAGTTGCCGCGAAGGCGCTGGGCATCGAGAACATAGCCGCGCACGGAGTCCAGGGACGGGGCGTGCTCGTGAATCTGCATGACCGGTTTGGAGAATCGCCACGCAAAGAAGTCGGTTATGACGACCTGATGCGCGTGATGGGAGAGGACGGTGCCGAGGTCGAGCCGGGAGACATCCTGTGCCTTTGGACCGGGCTTGACCGGATGATCATGCGGATGCACGGGAAGCCTGATGCCTCGTTGCACGAGGCATGCGCCGTGCTCGATGGCCGGGATCCGCGCCTGCTCGACTGGGTGCGCAATAGCGGCGTCGCCGCCATTGCCTCCGACAATCTGGCGGTCGAGGCCGTGCGCAAACCGTTGCCCGAGGGCTACACTGGAACCAATCTGCCATTGCACGAGCTTTGTCTGTTTAAGCTCGGGGTGCCCTTGGGCGAACTCTGGCTGCTCGCAGACCTGGCCGCATGGCTCAAGGCGCGCGGACGCTCGAGGTTCCTCCTGACCGCACCGCCGTTGAGGCTCACGGGGGCCGTCGGTTCACCTGTGACGCCGATAGCCACAGTCTGATGCGTTTTACGGTGAGGCGACAGGGGTTTCACAGAAGGAAACGAAGGAAACGAAGCTGACGAGTAAGATGCGCAGACTGCAGGTCCACCGACGCACAGACGCACTGGCTGCTGACGCACCAAAAGCTGTTGTCCGCCCCGGACCTCTCCTTTCTCCCCTTTTGTTGCAAGGGGTGACGAATGGTGTCAAGGATCCAGAGGAGAAGACCACTTGGCCAAGGGTTTAAGATCAGCATTCGCCTGGTCAGCGCTCGAGCAGTTCGGGCAGCAGGCTGCTCAGTTCGGGCTGGGGGTGCTTCTGGCCCGGCTGCTCTCTCCGGCCGAGTTTGGCCTGACCGGCATGCTGGCCGTGTTCTTCGCTGTCTCCGAATCCTTCACCCAGGCGGGTCTCGGCTCGGCAATCATTCAACGCAGAGAGCTCACCGAGGACGAGACAACGTCGTGCTTCTACCTCAACATCATCCTGGGCGCGCTTATGGCAGGGGTTCTTTGCGCGATCTCACCGTGGGTTGCGGCATTCTATGCCACCCCGGTCCTGGCCCCCATGCTCTGTGTGCTGTCGCTCCAGGTGGTGTTTGGGTCGTTTCGGATTGTCCAGGACGCCTTGCGCGCACGCGATCTGGATTTCAAGACTCTTGCCATCATCAACTGGACGGCCACGATCGCATCCGGGGCTGTTGGCGTCGCCATGGCTTGGAGAGGATTTGGGGTATGGAGCCTTGTGACGCAAGCCGTGCTCCGTGTCTTTGTAGGCACTGTTGTGCTGTGGGTGCTCAGGCCGTGGCGGCCACGGGGGCGTTTCCGCTGGGCATGTATCGGTGCACTGTGGCCCTTTAGTTCGCGCCTGCTCGCGGCCGCGCTGCTGGATTCGATATTCAGGAATGTCTATCCCGTCGTTATCGGCAAGGCGCATAGTGCAGCGGATCTCGGCTTCTATGCACGAGCCCACCAGTTCGCTGACACCCCCAGCTACGCCTTAAGCGCGGTGACGAGCCGGGTCGCGTTTCCATACTTTAGCACGTTGCAGGACGATCGGGTGCTCCTCAAGCGGCGACTAAGGCAGTTGATCCGGCTGACAGCGACTCTCAACTTTCCCCTGATGACCGGCATTGCGGCGGCGGCACCGGCCTTGGTGACCGCTCTTGTGACTGAGAAATGGGCGGGGTGCGTGCCGCTGCTGCAGGTGATGAGCTTCGCCGGCCTTTTGCATCCTCTGCACATCTATCATCTCAAGGTCCTGACTGCTCTTGGCCGGAGCGATTTGTATTTGAAGCTTGAAGTCATCAAGAAGCTGCTCACGGTCATGAATGTTCTGCTCACCGTCCGTTATGGGGTCTTCGCCATGGTGTGTGGCGCGTTGGTCACCTCGTTCATTTCCTATTGGCTGAACAGCTTCTATACGCGCAGACTCGCCGATTACTCCTGGTTAGAGCAGATCAGCGACCTGATGCCGATGCTGGCCGTGGCCGCCGTGGTCGGCGGTGTGGGCCTGGCCGCCAGCCTTCTACCCTGCTCCAGCCCGCACGGCATGCTGGCACTGCAGGGGGTGGCGATGACTCTGGCGTATGCTGGACTTGTTGTTAGCCTTCGACGGACCTGGTTCGCGGACAGTATGGCGCTGCTCGTTCAACTGCCCTGGTGCCCGAGATGGTTGAGCGCCTTCATGGCATCCTGAACAACGCCTGCGTGATCGATTCCATGGTACCGATTCTCGACTATCTGTCGAAGCGGCGGCTGCATGAGAATGTGTGCCGATTCAAGGAGACTGCTGAGGCCGGCTTTGCCCGGCAGGTTGAATACCTTGGAAATGACAAACCGATCAACCGCGCCATGCCTGCGGTTTCCGTCTACGTAACAGCGTATCAGCATCAGCCGTATATCGCTGAGTGTTTGGAGAGTATCCTTCATCAGAAGTGTGCCTTTCCGTTTGAAGTCATTGTTGGGGAGGATGGCTCAGACGATGGCACCCGTGAGCTGTGCATGCGTTACGCTGAGGAGCATCGTGACAAGATACGACTCTTTCTCCGAGATCGCTCGGAATCGGCCTGCTCGTTCCTGGGCCGCACAGTGAGAATGAATGGCTGGTGGTGCCGTATGGCAGCGCGCGCCCCGTATATCGCGATTTGTGAAGGAGACGATTTCTGGGTCGAGCCGGACAAGCTTGCTGTTCAAAAGGCCTTTCTGGACGCACATTTGGACGCCGTGATGCATGCTCATCGCGCAAATGCTGTCGACGTGAGTGGGCGAGTGCTCGGAGTGTGGCCGGAACCGCAGCCGGAGTTTTTGGGTGCGGCAAGCGCCATCTCGCGAGGAGGAGGCTTTTTTGCCACAAATAGCATAATGGTCAGAAAGGCTCTAGTGTCGCAAGTGTCGGATGAGTATTACGCCTTCCAGGTCGGTGATGCCATGCTTGTCAGTCTGGCCATTAACCATGGAAGGATCGGCTTCTCAAACAGGGTGATGTCCGCCCATCGTCGCGGCGTCCCTGGGTCATGGACCTCAAGAAACGCTGCACGGGGCACGATTGCTGAGTTCAAGGCCCGTGCAGTTCTACCCTACATTCTGCTTGCTAGGAGGGGAAAGCACAGAGGCCTGTATGCTTTGAGGGTCGGAAGTCTTCTTATCTGGAGCGCGCGGTCTAGTCTCGCTGCCGCGGTGAATAGGATGAGACGGCAAGGGTCATGAGCGGTGTTCACTTTTTGGCTGGGCGACCTGGATTCTTTATGCGGCGGTGAGGAAGAGCCGAAAATGCGCTTGAACGTTGGCTGAAATGAACCCGCAGCAGAACGGATCTGTTGATGCAACACAACATCTCAATTAATTGTCGATGAATCGAATCATCATTGCTGGAGACTTGTGCCCCATGGGTGCTGTGGGAGAGGAGCTGTCCAAAGGGAATTCAGGCGCCGTGTTTGGCGGTGTGCTGGGGGATCTTGGGTCGTGTGATGTGTGGATGGCAAACCTGGAGTGCCCATTGATCGAAGAGCCAAGTCCCGCCGTGAAGTGCGGACCGGTGCTGGGTGCGCCACAAGGGGTCCTTCAAGGTCTGAAGCGTGCACGTGTTGGATTGCTCGGGTTGGCCAACAACCACATCATGGACCACGGCGCACACGGCTTGAACACGACGTTGGCCGCATGTCGGCGCTTTGGTATCCCGACGGTTGGCGCTGGCGCAAACAGGGATGAGGCGGGGCGGCTATGGGTCTCGGAGGTGAACGGGATGCGTCTAGGTGTAATGGCGCTGGCAGAGGCGGAGTTTTCTCTGGCTGGGCGCAACTCGCCAGGCGCCAACTCCATGGATTTCGTGCGCACGGCCGCAAGCCTTAAGCAGGCGCGCAGTGCTTGCGATTTTCTTGTTGTCCTGGTTCACGGCGGCAACGAGCATTTGCAGATCCCGCGTCCGGGTCTGAGGAGCTTCTGTCATTGGTTGGTCGATGAAGGCGCGCGAGTCGTCGTGTGTCAACATTCGCATTGTGTAGGCACCTACGAGAGGCTGCAGATGGGGCTAATCGTTTACGGGCAGGGAAACTTTCTGTTTCCAGACTCAACCACGCGATTGGACTGGCGTGAAGGCATTCTCGTGCAAATCGACGTCGAGTCGACACGACAATGGACACACCAGTTCGTGCCGTTCTCAATGCACGCATCCGACGCGGGCATCGAGCTCCTCGACACCGATGCAGCATGTGTGTTTCTGGCTGACTTTGCACAGCGCAGCAGAGTACTGGAGGATGGAGAGGCTTATGAGCGCGCATGGATCGAGTTTTGCCTGAAACGTAGATGGTCATACATGAATCTTGTCAGTGGTTTTAGGCGTCCGTTGGCAAGATTGAATCGCGGCGGTGTCTTGACCAGGCTTTTCTCCGCCCCCACACAGCGTCGGGCAATGGGTGCAATGTTCCGGTGCGAGTCTCATCGCGAGGTTGTTATCACCCTAGCAGATTTGGACTTGGCGGCTGAGAGAGAGCCTGGATGCTGATCAAGGCGTCCCAGAAAGACCGAGAGCCATTCTCCAACCAGTTGGACCGGAGAGAGGGGTCTATCAGCGAGTGTGACCATACGTTCGCGCATTGGACCTGGGTTAAGCGGCTCGGTACGATGTGATGCTCATGGGTAAACCAATAGACGGTGAGCACTCGCGGCGCGGCGGGTGGTGGCAATGCAGACCATCGCCTGCGGTGTCGCCCAGAAGTGGGTTGCGCGCGAGTTGTCCATAGGGATCGCGTTTCCCCGAGGCGAGGCAAAATCGGAGATAGGCCGCATCTTCTATGACGAGCCGTGTGCGGCTGGCGCTCAGGCGGGCTCGAATAGACAACCAACAGATGGCCGTGGGGTCGCATCACGACGCCCATGCGATATGGGAGCCTTCTCAAAAGTCTGGCCTGATCGATTCTCTGGCAATTCTGCACTTTCTGACTTGGCGATTGGCTACTGGTAGCATATGCGACAAATACATGCAGTGCCAATGGGATCACAGCGACCGCACTCGCTTTGGTCATCTGAGCCCAAGACGGGCAACGGCGCGGTGCTATGGCTTGGTCTTGTGGTGCTGCTTTGGGTCTTTGACTTCTGGGCCATCGATAGGTACGAGAGCGAGG
Organism: Verrucomicrobia bacterium ADurb.Bin006; assembly: GCA_002071485.1. Taxonomy (GTDB): domain Bacteria; phylum Verrucomicrobiota; class Verrucomicrobiia; order Limisphaerales; family J093; genus MWFF01. The sequence continues at coordinate 24,042 of MWFF01000007.1, forward strand.
CTCGAGCTGTGCCTGCGCTGCTTCGAAGCGGGTTGTGTGGCGGAATGTGCCTCTTTCTGCTGACGAAGGCGAGCTTTTTAACCAGGGTCAGGTCCGCTTGTTTGATGAGTGCGCTCGCGCTGCTGATTCTCTGTGGATTTGCCCGCGTCTTGGGCGACTGGGGTGATGCGGTTTCGACGTATAGTAAACTGTTACGGTACTTGTATCCTCCGGTGGTCTTTTTGACCGCCTGTGCGATTGGTGGGCGCGGCCGCTTCAGCGAGAACTGGGCGGTTATGGCGGGCCTGGCCGTCCTGCTTGTGGTAGGTTCAAAGATGGGTGTGCTTCACCAGCGAGGCGAGCTGAAAACGAAGTTTGTTCAGGAAGCTGAAGATCCCACCCTCCAGAGCAGGGAGAACATGGGATATAGCATCGTCTGTTGTGCACCATTGTTGCTCTGGGGCGCTAGGAGACGCGTGCCGCCAACAGTCGCGGCTTCCCTGGTTGTGTGCGTCGCTCTAGCACTAATTGCCGGTAAGCGAGGGGCGATTGTGGCACTTGCGGGTGGCATTCTGACATTCCTGGCAATTCAAATGCGGGATAGGTGGCGGATGCGCATTCAGTTGGTGGCGGTGGTGATAGCCGTCGGGCTTGTCGGTGGTTTCTTTTTTGCTCAACACCGCTATGCTCTCGCGGATGACTGGCGGGACGTGGAGGATCCCGATAGGATCGGGTCTGGGCGTGGTGTAATCTACCGGGCGGTTTTGCAGGGGTGGTTTGATGCGTCTCCTGTGCAAATGGTCGTTGGTCGGGGACTACTGGGCGCAATGGAGGTTACCTATGAACGCTTAGGGGTGAGAAAGGCTGCGCATTCTGATGTTCTTGAGGTCCTTACAGAGCACGGGATCTTGGGACTTCTTGTCTACGTAGCCCTGTTTGTAGAGTTGATTAGACTCTGTATGTGGGCAGTGGGATCTCGTCATCCGGCTGCTGGGCCCTTCGGAGCCGCGCTGGTGATGATTCTCCTCCCTAGTTTGTATTCGATGGCTCTTGTGGGCCAGAACGCCGTAGTGAACTGGCTCGCGCTGGGATTGGGAGCCGGCGAGATCGCATCGGCACGGCTGCAAATGGGAGGCGGCCTGATCAGGCACGGGAGGCCCTCTGGGCGTAGGGGTGTCTACAGTAAATGGCGCGAGGGTTACTTGGCCGCACCGGCAAGGTGAAGGGAATGTAACGCGCAGCCTGCGCGAGGGTGTTGAGGTTCCCCGAACAGTACGGACTGTGATGCCGGGCTGCGGTGGATTGTGAGAAGAGTGGGTGACAACAGTTGATGCACGTGTGGCGCTGTTGTGAGGCTGATATGATTGCAGGATCAGTGCGACAGGCCTTGCGGCGGCGTTTTCAGATATGTGCCCGCAGTCATCCATGGTTATTGCGCGCCTACGGTCACGTTCCTTTGTTTCGGCCGTGGGGTGTGCGGAGGGCCGCACAAGTGGAGGATGGAATTTCGGCACTTGACGTCGCGGAGAAGGTCCTTCTGACATGGCCGCGGGAAATCGCAAAACCGAGAGTTGGCCTGGTCAGGGACTGGCAGAGGCCACCTTCGTGGATCAAGTACGGGCGCTTTTGCCAGAACAACGGTCTTTTCCACGAGTTTTACGAAATCCATGCTTATAATTGGATGGAGGAGGCGGGCAGGTTTGATCTCATTGTGGGACACCCATCGGGGACACCAAGCCGATTGGATGAGCTCTGGCGCAAGACCTACATCTTGGAACGTCTTCTTGGAAAGCAATGCTACCCAGCGCTTGACGATCTCGACATGTATGAGGACAAGCACATGCAGTTTAGCGTTCTCCGGCTGCTCAAGTTTCCTGTGATTCCGACATGGATTAGTTATGACGAAAGAGACGCGCTGCGGTTGGCTGCGACTCTGAAGTACCCGCTGGTCAGCAAACTCATTACTGGGGCGGGAGCGATGGGTGTCGCGATGATCAAGAGCTCGGCTGAAGCCGAACGGTTCATTCGGAAAGTCTTTTCTCCGCACGGCTGTTACCGGCATTGGCCGTATTTGCGGCAAAAGGACTACGTGTTGTTCCAGGAGTTCATACCCAACGATGGCTATGACGTGCGGGTCATTTGTGTGGGTGATCTGGCCTTCGGATACTATCGCCGGGCTGCATCGGGTGATTTTCGCGCGTCGGGATCAGGAATCTACGAGAAGCGAGAGCTGCCCGAGCAGGTCGTACACACCGCACACAGGGTGGCGCAGGCTCTCAACGCGCCGTATTTGTCGGTTGATTTTTTGCGCAATACGGTTGGAGAGTACCTGATCATCGAAATAGCGCATTTTAATCAAATTGATACTCCTGAGCAGCTCCACGTTGATGGCGTCCCGGGCGCTTACATGGTGGACGGTGATAAGCCGGTGCGATTTGTTCCTGGACGGTTTTGGGTTCAAGAACTTGCGTTGAAGCGCGTTTGCGAAAGGTACATCGCTCGGCGGCAACAGGATGGTACCCAGAACATGGGATGTGACTGGCCGCAGTCGGTAGGGCGAGTGCCCGCCAGTTGATAAGGGATCAAAGGTCGGGAGCTTAACATCGGTGTGGTGAAAGCAAGGCGATGAGAAGTAGGGTTATAAGTGCCTGCCATGCCGGCACTAGTGCGTCGATGAGAATTGGAATACTCAAGAGCTCGCTCAAGGAGAACGAGCGGCGTATTCCCGTCTACCCTGAGCACCTGCCCAGGTTGCCGGAGGAGTTGCGCGCGCGTATGGTCTTCGAGCAGGGATACGGCAGCGACTATGGCTTTCCGGATGACTATTTTTGCCACTACGGGGCAGCGCTGGCTCGGCGAGATCGCCTCATTGCCGAGTGCGACTTAATCGTGCTTCCAAAACCCATGCCGGAAGACCTTCTCCGAATGCACGAAGGGCAGATACTTTTCGGCTGGGTGCACTGCGTTCAGCAGCGTGGTATTACTCAAACCGCGATCGATCGCCGTCTGACGCTGATTGCCTGGGAGGCAATGCACCACTGGGGTGAATGCGGAGAGAAGCAACTGCACATCTTCTATAAGAACAACGAGATTGCCGGCTACGCTGCGGTTTTGCACTGCCTTCAGTTGCTGGGCATAGACGGGCACTATGGGCCGCGGAAAAGGGTCGTTGTGCTCGGTTACGGGTCAGTAAGTCGCGGCGCGATCTACGCCCTCCAGGGCAGAGGTTTCAACAACATCCACATCTTCACGCGGCGGCCCGCGCATCTCGTAGGCGAGCAGAACCCGGACGCATACCACGGCCACTATTACACGGCGCCATCGGGGAGGCTCATGGCTCGAGATTCTGATGGAAGTGAACGTCCACTGATCGACGAGCTGGCCGAAGCCGACATTATTTGCAACGGTGTGCTCCAAGACACCAACAGCCCAACAATGTTTGTGCCGGAGAGCGACGTTGCTCGCTTGAGACCACGTTCGATGATCATCGACATTAGTTGCGACATGGGTATGGGATTCTGCTTTGCGCAACCAACAAGCTTTGAAAAGCCCCTTTTTCAGGTTGGGGAGGGCATCACTTACTACTCGGTTGACCATACGCCCAGTTACCTTTGGAATGCTGCGTCCCGCGAAATCTCGAAGGCACTGCTCCCTTACCTCGAGACTGTAGCGAACGGGGAATTCTCATGGGACCGAAGTGCCACCATAAGGAAGGCGGTTCAAATCCGCCGAGGGATTATCCAAGACCCTAGTATTCTTCGTTTTCAGGGACGACAGCCTGAATATCCGCATGTCGTTCTGGATGCGCCAGTTGCGTAGAGCGCATGCTCCGCCCTATGATCTTTCTCCAACGGCCTCTGGGGAAGCCGGTCGAAATCTGCGGTGAGGGCGCATCGACACCTTACGACTATGGCGAATGGTCGTGCCCGTTCAGTCCAGGTGTTCAGTTCAGGTGTTGCCCAAGAACGTGCGAACCGCTTTCGCGTTTCTTCCGGCACGGCGCTCCGAATAGGGCTTGGGGGTGGCGCAGCAATTGGTCGAGACCTACACCTACACGCGCTGCAACGTGCTCGAATCGGCTACACAATCCCAACCTCATCGTCCACACCGTCGGCGCGCTCATGTCGGCGAGTCGCTCTGGGTACAGCGGCGGTGAGTTCTGGATGTACCGGGAGGGTTTCACCCGACTCGATCTGGAACCGTGTCGAAGCCTTGGATGTCGAGAAGGACGCGGTGACGCAGGCTTATGACTGCGCACCGCTGAGCCATCTCGAAGCCTGCAAATTCCAGAACGAGGTCGAGCTGGTGGCCAACGCGCTTGGGTGTTCAGGATGCATGCGGCTGCCGGTGGCCCTAAGGGGCCGGAAAGGGTTAACTGCAGGTAGATCCGGGAGTGATCTTTCGAGTCAAACCAAGAGCATAATGCAAGAGGCCATCGGCGCGTCCAGGGTGATAGCGCGCAACAATACCTTTGCGGTGTGGCTCTGATGGTGCAGGCTCCGAAAGAGGCTGTTCGTGACCCCATGCTATTGTTCGGCACCAACGGTGGCAATGCCAGCGGACACACTTGAGAGCTTGTTTGAGGGCGGTCCGCGGGCTCGAGGCCAACAGCAGCCATTGCACCGCCGCAGCACACTCAGGCCGCTGCTGTTGCAGCAATTGCACGGTCCAGAGCTTGATCGCGTGCGTATCGCGCGTCTGCCGCGCCTGAAGAACGGCAAGAATCGTGGCCTGTCATAATGAAGAAGATACTCTTTGTCATTCCGTCCTATGAAATGGGTGGCACCACGAGCAGCATCATCAACCTAATAAACCTCTTGGCGCCAAAGTATAGTATTGAGCTGCTCGTCATGGCCCACGAGGGTCCGAGGCGTGGTTTCTTCACGGAGCAGAAGGTTCTACCGGAAAACCGCCTCTTGACAGCCATGGTGGGCAATTTCCGTAACCACGCGCACGTCAAGCAGTTATTGATCAGCGCCCCACTTAAGTTAATTCGACGCGCATGCTTGGGCCTCGGGCTCGACATCACGGGATACGTGTATGGACGAGTGGCGAAGAGAGTCCAGGCAGGAGAGTACTCTGCGGTTGTCGCATGCCAGGAGAGGGGTGCTACGTGGTTTGTAGCGCACATGGATCATCATAAGAAGATAGCATGGGTGCGGTGCGACTATCGCAGCGCTGTGAATCGACGGCGCGATGTCTCTGTGTATCAGACAATGGGGCGCATCATCTGTGTGTCGGCGTATACGAAGGATGCATTCTGCGAGTGCCTGCCTGAGGTGGCGGATCGAGTTGAGACGATACATAACCCGATCGATGTGAGGCGTATTGTCGATGCGTCCGGTGAGAGTGATGTCGATGCTCGCTTCACAAATGGGCAGTTCAACATACTCAGCATCGGACGGTTTTCGCCAGTCAAGCGGTTTGAGGCTATTCCAGGTATGGCCAGTCGCCTGCGAAGCGCTGGATGCAGGTTTCGGTGGTATATACTGGGGGCGCCGGTCGGCGAGGTTTATCGCATGGTTAGGCGCGACATTCAGCGCCTGGGCATAGACAAGGAGCTGGTCCTTCTCGGCGAGAAGGCAAATCCGTACTGCTACTACGCGCGTTCTGATCTCGTGGTAGTATGCTCGGAGTCCGAGGCTTGTCCCAACGCGGTTATGGAGGCGAAGATATTGCACGTTCCCGTTGTCGCATCCGACTTTGGCTCGGTAAGGGAGTTTCTGCAAGACGGAGTGAACGCGCTGGTGGCTCCGATAGATAGGATTGGCGAAAGTGTCAGACGTTTGATCGAGGATAAGGAACTTTACAGGCGCCTGAAGAAGAATTGTAGCGAGTATGTTCACGACAATTGCGTGGCCGTGGATAGAATTGTCGCGCTATTTGACGACTGACTGTGGCAAGGAGCGTGGACTATGGCGGCCAGGAAGTATGGCCGATGTAACAAAGCAGCCCGGCAAGAGGTCGCATTTTGAGGGGCCAAGACTGCGCGCGATTGAGTCAAAGGGTGATGGCCCAACATCTGGTCGCCAGTGGAGGTCACTATACCGGTAGCGGACAATAGCATGTGGGATGCACTTTGCAGGTCATCACGCAAAGTCTCTGTTGAGCGCGGCGCGGGCCGCAAGCCGCCTCGCAGCCTCGGCGTCTGCCCCACGGGCCCGCGCGGGTTGTTGGGCCCCAGCTCCTTGGCCCCAGCGGGTGACGTTTCTTCTGGGGTCTCTCCATGGCGTGAAGAGCCGTGTGCACGCGCCACTTGCTCACATCGAGTTTTTTGGCTCGTCAGGCTGACCTTGGCGTCATGGGCACAGACCCGGGTGGCTTTGCCGGCGATCCCGGCACTAGCCAGGCGTCCGGCAGGATGCGATTCCCGATGCGTCCGCTCGCTTGAGGGTCAACCTTTTGCAGATGGGAGCAAATACTTCTCGGATGAGGCTGTTATTCATAGGCGGCCATTATGTGGAGCAGCTAAAGCCCTTCTTTCGCAAAAATGCGAGGGTAGGACTGGACCTTGCTGCCAATAACCTACAGGAAGCCATCTTCAAAGGTTTTGAGGAAAACCACTTTGATTGTGATGTGCTAAGCACACCTTATTTGGGGTCTTTTCCTCCGTACTTCAAGACCCCATTTGTCAAAGGACACAAGTCTGCCGATGGCAAGACGATTAGCATTCCTTACCTCAATGTTTCCTATGTAAAGCGTAGCGATATAAGACGGCGCTGCCTCTGCCATATCAGAGAATGGTGTAAAGACACGAGGGGTAAGAGAGTTGTGCTCTTCTACAATTTCAGTTGCATCGCTCTTGCTCCTAGAATTAAGGAGGAGTTTCCTGATACAAAGATCTGTCTGTTGGTCACGGATTTGAAGAAGTACATGGCGGCAGACAGTTTCTTTCTTACCAGAGTGAACGCCAGCATCTCTTCATATCTCATGAAGGACAATCCAAGCACTTACGGATTTGTCGATGGCTACATTCTTCTAGCATCAAAGATGACAGAATGTCTTCCCATAGCGAGCAGACCGTGGCTATTAATGGAGGGCATTTATAACCCGTCAGTGCAATTTGATGCTGTCCCCAAGGATGGGAATCGCGTCGTCCTATATACAGGCAATCTCGGTAAGCGTTACGGCATTTGTAGTCTTCTCCATGCTTTTTGTCTTATCAAGAATGAAAACTATAGGCTACAGTTTTGTGGAGATGGGGATGGATTGAGCGATATATCGGAGCTTATCAAGCGAGACAACAGGGTCTCCTATTTTGGCATCTTGCCTCGTGCAGATGTTTTGACGCTGCAGAAGAGAGCTACCATATTGATTAATCCTCGGCCTTCTACGGAAGCGTACACGAAGTACTCATTTCCTTCGAAGACAATGGAATACATGGCATCAGGAACGCCGACACTGATGTGCCGGCTAGGATGCCTGCCGGAGGAATACAAGAACCTTCTGTATTTTATAGAGGACGAGAGTGCAGAGGGCATTAAGGCCGCCATCGTCAACGCGTGCGAAAAGAGGGACGAAGAGCTGCAGATGTTTGGGAAGGCAGCAGCGGATTTTATTATGCGGAAGAAGACGCCGAAGGTTCAAGCAAGTAGAATCATTGAGTTTATAGAGAGGCTATGAGGACGGGCGAGTTTTTCGTGTCGCGTTTAGCGTGACCGTCGGGGCAGAGAAGGATGGTCACAAGCATCCGGCCATTACCCCCACAGCATCAACTGGTTAGGAGGATATGACGATTCGTCTTGGGATTGCGTATTCGCAATCAATTCAGCCAGAGGCACTTGCTCAAACGCGTTGACGCTCAGAATCTGTAGGATTTGGGACACGCTCAAGTCGATGTGGAGTTCCTTGCGGATGGGCGGAGCGGCTGGACGCTGCCTACAAGGAGGTGTTGTCAGCATGATGGAACCGACTCGTGGGCAATGCGGGATGCGGGTCTTGATTGTGGGCTTTGCGGTGCCTGATGCCGAGATGGATGAATTGCGGCGGCGGCACGGTGAGGCTCCCGTCCAAACCCACAAGTTGTGCTGGAATGTCGTGAACGCTATGGAAGCAGCACCCGATGTTCGTGTGGACCTGATTTCCTCGTTGCCGCTGCCGACATACCCGCGGTGCCGGCAATTGTGGGTGGGTTATCGGAGGTGGGATCGAGGCCAAGGGAGTTGGAACGTCATGGTCCCTTTCATAAATGTGTTGCTCGTCAAACATCTGACCCGCTGGCTCGCATCTTGTCTTTTGGTCCTTCGCTGGCTCATCGCTCGCGACCGTTCGTGTCCGGGCATTGTATTGCTATATGGCATACACAGTGCCCACATGTATGCGGCAATGCCGTTGGCGCGGCTCTTCGGAGTCAAGTGTGTGACCCTGGTATCCGATCCGCCTGGGGTTGAGTATCGGTGGGAGGGGCGCGCGACGCGCTATGCGAAGCGCTTCGACAAGATCCTCTTGAGAACGGCAATGCGCGCCAGTGATGGACTGGTCGTGCTCGCTGAGCGTTTGGGCAAGGACTTTGCACCTAAGGTTCCCGCATTGCTTATGGAGGGGATCGTATCACCTCGGGATCAAGAGCAGTTCTTGAGGGCCAGTCGCGTTACGGATGACGGGTCTCCTGTGGCAAGCGCCGATTTCGTGATCATGTACGCAGGAGGACTTCTTCGATCCTACGGCGTCGGCCTGCTGCTTCGAGCTTTTGAGTCCTTGCCGGATCACTGTCGCCTCTGGATATTTGGCTCAGGAGAAATGCGTGAGGAGATTCAGGCTGCTGCGGCCGTGGATGCGCGAATCGTGTACTGGGGTTTTGTTTCCAATGCCGAAGTCGTGCGACGCTTTCAGGAGGCGAGTGTTCTGGTCAACCCACGTCCATCCACTAACGACTTCACGCTTTACAGCTTTCCTTCGAAAGTGCTTGAGTATATGGGATCTGCGCGGCCCGTGGTTTCCACGCGGTTGGCGGGTATCCCCGAGGAGTACTTTCAACACATAATACCCCTGGACGAGGAGACGCCCGAGGGTCTTGCGTCATTGCTCACGACGCTGTCCAAGATGCCGAAAGAGGAACTCGATTCTATTGGCCAGCGATCGCAAGAGTTTGTACTCCGCAGCAAGAGCATTGAGGTCCAGGGCTCGCGTCTTCGCGAGTTCCTCCAGCGTGTCATTGGAGGAGGCACGCCGGTCACTCGAGCTTGACTCGTTGGGCCATTTTCTGCCATTCCGGAATTCGTGGTGCGGCCATGCCGTCATGCCACTTGTGAAGTTTCGACAACCATGAAGACCCCTCGGGCACTGTTCTCCAAAAAGACCCTGCTCATCACCGGCGGCACCGGCAGTTTTGGAAACGCGGTGCTTCGCCGGTTTCTGAAAAGCGACATCGGCCAGATCCGCATCTTTTCGCGCGACGAAAAGAAGCAGGATGACATGCGCCACGAGTACCGGGATGCTCGCCTCAAGTTCTACATCGGCGACGTCAGGAACATCGACAGCCTCGAAGAGGCGCTGGTAGGGGTCGATTTCGTGTTTCACGCGGCCGCCTTGAAGCAGGTCCCGTCGTGCGAGTTTTACCCGGTCGAGGCGATCCGGACAAACTCGCTCGGAACCGACAATGTGTTGCAGGCGTCGGAGCGCAACGGCGTCAAGCGGGTCGTGGTGTTGAGCACGGACAAGGCGGCCTATCCCATCAATGCCATGGGTATGTCCAAGGCATTGAGCGAGAAAGTCATGGTCGCGCGTTCTCGGGTCGCGGGCGAGCGCGGCCTGGTCTTTTGCGGCACCCGGTACGGCAACGTGATGGCTTCGCGCGGGTCGGTGATCCCGTTGTTCCTTGACCAGATCGAGGCGGGCGAGCCGATCACCGTGACGGACCTCGACATGACGCGGTTCATGATGACCCTCGACGACGCCGTCGATCTGGTCCTGTTCGCCTTCGAGCATGGGCGTCCGGGCGATCTCTTTGTCCAGAAGGCCCCCGCCGCGACGATCGCGACCCTTGCCGAGGCGCTCAAGCGGTTGATGGGCGCGCCTGATCACCCGGTGAAGGTGATCGGGACACGGCATGGCGAGAAACTCTACGAAACGCTGCTGACACGCGAGGAACGGGCCCGAGCCGAGGACCTGGGCAACTACTTCCGGGTGCCAGCCGACGGCCGCGACCTGAACTACAATCTCTATTTCACCGAAGGCATGTCGGTCTCGGGCGGGCTCGAGGACTATCACTCGCACAACACAACCCGGCTCGATGTGGACGGCATGATCGAGCTGCTGCTCAAGCTTGATGAAGTGCGAGAAGCGATGGGGAGGCGGGGAGCAGGGAGCAGGGAGGGAAGGGGTAAGGGCACGGGGGCAAGGGCGAGGCGCGGAGGGGCAAGCGGCAAGGGCAGAAGGGCAAGCGGTAAGGGGTAAGGGGCGGAGATGGGAGATGGGAGATGGGAGATCGGGCACTGGAGCGCCGGCTTGCAGCCGGCTTAAGATCTCCGGAGATCGGAGATCGAAGATCAGTGCGTCGGTACGCCAGTACGTCGGTGGGCGGTGCCTCGGTAGGCGGTAGCCGGTGAGCGCGGACTCACAGCAGATCGCAAAGGAACGTAAAGTGCAGGCCAGCCTGGAATTTGGGACTTTGCGTTTCTTTGCGTCCTTCTGTGAATGAAGGTCTTCTCTGTGTGCTCTGCGCCTCTGTGGTAAATCCCATTCGATGACTGTCACCGCCCCGAATTGAACCACAGAGACACAGAGGACACAGAGGAAGGCATGTGCGGCGGAGGTTCAACAGAAGATCGCAAAGGAACGCAAAGAACTGAAGAGTCGAAGCCTGGCCCTTTGCGTTTCTTTGCGCCCTTCTGTGAGGATGGTCTTCCGGTCACCATTTGTATTGCACACCTGTTTCGATCCAATTAGCCGGGAGGAGTTAACCCCGAACCACCTGCCTGCGCCGATCTATCTGCGTGTGCCCCGGAGAGTTGACCCTTCTCCCTGCTCCTGGCTCCCTGCTCCTAGCTCCCAGCGTACGGACAGTGCACCCATCGTGTGTCTGCAGAGTCAACTCATGAGCATCAAGAACATCCTTGTGACAGGCGCAAACGGCTTTGTCGGGCGCAATCTGTGCGCTCATCTTGCCCGCCGCGAAGATCTGACCCTGTTCCGCGTCGACGTCGATTCAGCGCCTGACGAGTTGGATCGGGCGATCGAGTCGGCAGAGATCATCTTCCACCTGGCCGGTGTCAACCGCCCCAAGGACCCCGGCGAATTCCAGTCGGGCAACGCGGGCTTCACCGAAGACTTGTGCGCCAAGATTGCCGAGGCAGGGCGCAAGCCCCTTCTCGTGCTCTCATCCTCCATTCAGGCCGCACTCGAGAATCCCTACGGCGTCAGCAAGCGCGGGGCTGAGGATGCGGTCAAGGACTGGGCGGAGCGGGGAGGGGGAAGAGCAGTCATCTTCCGACTGAAGAACGTGTTCGGGAAATGGTGCAGGCCGAACTACAACTCGGTGACAGCTACGTTCTGCCACAACATCGCCCATGACCTGCCGATCACGATCAACGATCCCGACAAGGAACTCGATCTGGTGTACATCGACGATGTTGTCGAGGCGTTTGGGAGGGTGATTGAGCACGGAGCAGGGAGCGGGGAGCGGGGAGAAGACAGAAGACAGAGGACAGAGGACAGAGGACGGAGGACGGAGGACGGAGGACAGAGGGAAGGGGATGCGGCAGGTGAACGACTCGGTTCCAGCAGCCCTTGCCGCTTGCCTCTTGCCACTCCCCCCTTACCGCTTGTTCCTTGCCCCTTGCCGCCTGGCCCCTGGGCATACCGCGAGGTTGACAGATCCTACCGGCTCACGTTGGGCGAGCTAGCGGCGCGGATCCGGTCGTTTCGCGAGATGCGGCGGACCCTGGTCCTTCCTGACCTGGGCGATCCGCTGAATCGGTGTCTGTACGCCACCTACTTGAGTTATCTGGACGGACCGGACTTTGCGTATCGACTCGATCAGAAGACCGATCCGCGCGGCAGCCTGGCCGAGTTCGTGAAGTCGGCGACAGCCGGTCAGATCTTCGTTTCCAGGACCAAGCCCGGCATCACCCGCGGCAATCATTATCACCACACAAAGACTGAGAAGTTCCTTGTGCTCGAAGGCGAGGCGGTCATTCGGTTTCGCAGGGTGGAGGAGCAGGGAGCAGGGAGCAGGGAGCAGGGAGCAGAGATTTGCGGGCGATATCGCACTGTGCACCCTGGATCATC
>MWFF01000008.1 GCA_002071485.1 Verrucomicrobia bacterium ADurb.Bin006
GTGAAACGTTGAATCCGGTTGAGGATGGTCTTAACGTGCAGTTGAATAGCTGGTCTCCTGGTTTGGGGTTTGTTGTTTCTATACAACCGCAAACTACCCGAATCTTCAGAGATCAGCTATTCACTTTTGCGCCCGTCGATCCTCGAGCGAACATTCCTCCCAGCCTCATCCGAGAAGTTTGTGTGGGCTGGCGGAAGTTGTTGGTCCGGAATGCGCAGGAACCAGTCCGAAATCTGGCGCTCCGGTCCCTCCTGCCATGCACGTGGCCGTCCTGGCAGCACCCGGGGCCCGCCCGTGTGGCCCATGGCTGACCATCCACTCAAGTATCCTCGTAACGAAGGTGTTGTGCATGAGAAGCCGGCTCCAGGGCTTGGGGAAACCCGTGAAGAAACGCTACCCCAGACGCTCAAGGAGGTGGAGGTGGGGCGGGGTCTGGGGCAGCGCCCCAGTTGGCTCGCACGGAAGCCGTTGATCCGACGCCACACACAACCCTGTCGTGATGACCCTCCTCCCACACCCCACGCCGCGGCTGCCCCTTGGTTCAGAGCGGCGAGGCGGCACTCCCCGATGGGGGTAGAGCCGCTGCGGGCCGGAGCGCAGCGCAACCTCGGTCGCGGCCCGCAGCGTGCGATTGGGGCCCCATCGGGGGATGCCGCCGGCCCTACCGAGATCCGCGAACGTTCCCTCTCTCACCCACAAATTCTGCTACAGAGCCTGCTAGGGGAATGCCGCGTCCTTGGCCGCTCTGGAGGCGACTTCGATCGTCCGCGCCTTGAAAACAGCCGCTCGGGGGGAATCTTGTGGATCGTAGATTGAGACGCTGAAGCGGTGGATCACCCTGTCGCCGTTGTCGTCCACCTCGACGTCAAACTCGTCTTTGCTGATGTTGCGACCGTAAATGCATCGACCGGGTCCCGCGCCGCCCTCAAGGAACTCGATGGTGAAGGTGTTCTGGATGTTGGCGTCGAGATTCAACGCATTGAGCATGTTCTTCTCCTCATCGGTTGCTTTCTCCGGCCAGAGGATCGGTTTGCGCAACTTCTGGAACGTCTTCCACGCCTCCGCGTTTCCTGGCAACAAAAGGCTCTGCAAACATTGGTCCGTTGCGACATTGGTCTCGAGGATGGATTGCGCCAATGGCCGGTGAGCGGGGGGGGAGAACTGATTCGTGGCATACCCACGCAACGCATCGAGATAGGCTTCGGTCGCCGTGGCGGTGGCGAGCCTGTTCGTAATCTCATGCCAGTTGGCCATTTCGACGGCGAAGCTGTCGAACTTGAGCGTAAGACCTTCAAATTCTTTCAACGCCACAGCCTCGATGCCCAGGTCCGGCAGCGGCACGTTGGTCGCGGACCGCAGCTCGGTCAGCATGGGGCTGAGATTCTGGAGGACCACAGCGATGTTGCTGAGTCCGCGGCTGTAATCCAACGACCGTGCGCCATCGCGCGCCGCAGCCAACTTCGCGTGAAATGCCGCGTCGCGGGCCCTCTTGTCTGTGTCCAGCATGCGGTTCCATGCTCTGAGAATTTCATCGAGGCGGCCTCTGGGGGACTTGCTCAGATCCGGGGCGACATCGTCCACGGTCCGGGCGGCTTGGGTCATGGTCGCCTGCCACGAGCGCCAGTCGTCGTCACTCAGCGATGAATCGGGCGTTAGTTCACCGAAACGTTCGGCAAGATCAGTGAGCGTTTGTTCGGCGGCCACCGCTTTCTGGCGCTCCTCTTCCAGCCAGGCATTCCCGCGTGCAATGGTCTGCCGCAGGGACGGCGTGTTGGTCAGTCCGGGACGCCGCGGCCCAATCCCGGCGAGCAGATTCGACACCGCCAGCACTTGGCGGTTGGCGATGCCGCTTTCCAGGGCGGCTGTGGTATCTCGGATGGCTCGGAGGCGGACCAGCCAAAGTCCGACTCCCAATCCCAGCAGGACGACCGCCGCTGCTGAAACAACTAATAAGTTACGGCGATGACGGCCCTTGACGCGAATTTCGACACCGAGGAGATCGAGGGTCTTGGCAAGGCGTTCCTCCAGCTCCTCCGGAACGGGCCGGTTGAATCGCTCAAGCTCGCGCCACTTCCTCTCGAGGGCCTCCGCCTGAACGGAGAGGGTGCGCAGGCTCGATTCCTGGAGGGAAAGCCGTCGTTGCTCGCATTGGTCGATCAAGTGCGCCAACTCGCCGACCGTCCTCTGGTGAAGCTCGTCCTCCTCGAAAGCCAAACGCTGCCCTTCCGCCCACGCCTCAGCCTCATGGAGCACCGCGGCGTCAGGCTCGGCCAACACGAGTCCATGCTGAGCGCATAGTGTCTTGACTTCCCCGAGCACTGCGAAGGTCGCGCTCCAGTCCTGCACCTCACGGTGGGCGGGCAGCGTTTCGAGCTTCAGTTTCACCCGCACGTATTGGCCCCGCTGCCAAACGTCTCCACTGGGGCTCGTTGCCAGATTCAGGCTTTCAATCTCTTCGAGCCGCCGCAGAACCGCCCCAGGGTCACTTCGACTGAGATCGGCCGACAGTTCTCCTAACTTCTCATTCAGAATGGCCTGCTCACGACGCTCGAGTTCCTTCTGCATCTGACGGTCATTCGGGTTCAGTTGAACGATTACCCGCAGGGCCGCCAGAGCCGCATCGTCATCTCCGGTCAGCACCGCCCCTCGATAATCGCTGTAGAGTGGGTGATCCGCGCCGATCCCCTTGGCGTAGGTATCATTCAACCGCCGAATCACGCCCGCATCGATCAGTGGCGGCACAGGATAGCCATGAGCCTGACAGTAGGCGCGCCACTGCGCCATTTCGCGAAAACCCAGGCGCGCCAGGGTGTCCATGAGCGCGGGAGGCGACTCAGCCTGCTGGAGCGTCTGATGGTCGTTCCCTTGGTTGAGCATCGCCTCACACTGTGCTAGACGCTGCATGACAGTTTGACAGACCGCAGCGAAATCCTGCGCCAACTGAGGTCCGTGTGCCGCCGGCTCCTGCTGTCGAAGCAACGCTCGAATCCTCCGCACCAGATGTGCTAAGTTGGTCAGGTTCATGGTTGCGGACTCGAATTGGTGGGCTGGAGGAACCTCGCGAACAGCACGCTATCGAGCCGGTTGCTCGGCGATCCAGACGTTTTCGGTTCGATGCGAAGCTGGATCTCGGTGATCTTCTCCCAGCACCCCGAGGCGACGGCGTTCGTTTGCCGGCTCAAGCCTTGCATCAGTTGATAAAGTGTGACCAGTCGTGCCAGTCTGGCTCGATGTTCTTCAATATCTTTGCCTCGTTGAGCACAGTCACGCACTCTTGTATCACCGAGGCTGTCATAGTAGCTCTCCAGCGAGTTAGTTATATCGGGGGAACGTTGCGAGATTAGATTGTTAAACTCACGACACACTCCGCTGATGTTGTTGGTGGTCAGCATCCCATACAACGCCGCGATCCTTGAACGGTCGCTTCTTGATCGGGAACCGGCCTGCAAAACAGTCAGCAATCTGTTTAGATAGAATCGAAACGCGTCGGTCGCGCGTTGGTCGGGTTCGATGTCTCGACAGAAGCGACTGAAGCTGAGCAATACCGGGACGTCAACCTTCAGCCACTCCCCGACCTTGAGATCCTGCTCTTCGAGTAGTTGGAGTCGACTCTGAAGATTTGCGATGTTGGTCGATAAGTTACTGTGTTTGTTTTGCAGAGTCTTAAGCTCGTCTGCCAATCGCGATTGGGTTTCGGCAAAGTTGATTTCCTCATCAGGCCCAGGTCTGCTATTGGGTATCCAGTCATGGTACAATGAGTTGCTGTCGATCATTGGGACGAGCCGCCACTCGAGCGCATCACCCAACTTGAACTGACCCTGGAAGCGGGCGAAGTCGGGAGCGTATCTGTTTGGGCCGCTCTTATCGGGTATTAGGTAGTGTTTGGGTAAAGGAAAGGGTCGTGAGACTAGGTTGGAGCGGGAATTCAGGAGGACTAAAGAGACGTTCATAGGTTGACCAGATACCCGGTCAGTCCATGTGAATGTGATTGACGTCCAGAAGTTGGTCTGTTCTTGATTTAGCAAAAGCTTGCCTTCCTCGGGATCTGGGAGCCATTTCACGCGACGGCGTTCAGCTTCATAGCCAAGCCGAAAATGCCAGTCGAAGTGAAGCCTGCCTTCCTGGTTCATTGTGATAGGGAGTTCTTGGCCATCCTCCGTACGGAAGAGGTTGGTGGCAAGCTCGTTGGTCTTGTGGAGAAAGCACCGGATGGTGGTAGAGGAAGGCGCGCCTCCTATTTGAGACATGAGATTCGTCAGCAATGGGATTTCACTTAGGTTGATGTCTGTAAACCGCTTTCCGAGGAAGAGCCAGACGGGCCCCTGAGCTGACGGTCGAAGGGGTGGCGAAGATGGGGTGTTTGTGGGTGGCGGAGTAATGGGCGGTGACGTTGGTGCTGACGGTGTTCTCGGCGAGGACTTCTTGAGATCCTGAAGCGCTCCCTTCCACAAAGGGTAGGTAGCCAGAAGACAGACCAAGAGCGAGGAGGCAAAAGCAAGCAGCCAGGTGAGCCAGGAGCGGTGGTTTTCCTGCGGCGCCGCCGGGAGGGGCATCTCGGTGTCGATGCCATGCGTGGAACGGTGCCCGCGCTCAAGTAATCGCGCTCTGATGGAGGGCTTCGGCGGCGAGACCGAGAGCAGCGCTGGCTTGGCAGGTGGCTGAGTGGTCAGGATCGAGGGGACCGCAGGCCGCCGCGGCTCCACCTTGACTTGGGTGACCGACACGGGGACCTTGCCTTCTCGAGCGATAATGGCGAGTTCGCTCAGGGGCGCCACAATCGCTCGCGGTTCCAGAACACTCCCGCCCGCCTGCTTGACCTTGGCGAAGCCAGGTGTGCCCGGCCAGCCGCCGCGCCAGCGAAAATCGGACAGGTTATCCTGGCCCTGAACGAAGGTGGTGAAGGTGTGGCGCCAGGCATTGGTCGAGGCACGGCCGGTAGGATTGAGCAACTGCAGCGACTCGGCGAATAGGCTCAGCAGCAAATCCTCCTCCCCGGGCCGTATCGCCAGGAAACAACCCCGGGCAGACTCCGGTGACAACAACGCAGCCGCTTTGCCTGCATCGCCGGTTGCAGTCTGCCAGTTGTGAGCGGGTAGAAAGACGCGGCTGGCCAGACCCTCTAACTCGGTCAGAGGCGTGTCGGTCAAGAGTCTTGGCTCACCCGTCCATTGTGTGAGCCACCCATCCCAAAGCAATAGAATGGCGGCGGGCGATGGAACCCGCGCGATCTCTTCAGAATTGAAGACGAGATGATGGGCCAGGTAATTGCTTCGGCCGGAGAAGTCAAGCCCTGCGTCTCTGATTCGGGTCAAGACATGGCATTTCTGTTCTGCGAGGTCAATTTGTCGGTAGGCGGAGACGACGGGGGACTGACCAGTGTGTCCGAGGTGATCATAGGTGCTGAGCTGTTCCAGTTGCTGGACCAGCAGAGGCCGCATGCCTGCGGTGTGAGCGACTGTGCAATAGCCTGACTGGCCCGGTTGCAGTCCGCGGCGAGCGCTCGTGTAGATCAGTTGCCAAGCCATAACCCGGGCCACCGAGAGGATCAGTCTATCAACGGGACCATTTCAGGCTCGATTTGCGCAATGAGCCATAGTGGTGGAATCTCGGCCATCATCGGTTGGAGCTGTTTGGGGTCGGGCACGATAGCAAATTCCCCGTTGATCTCCGCTTTGAGAGGGGTGTGTCCGAACGAGCTGACGGGGAAATAGCGGACCTGGTTGCTGATACCCTCGGCATTGGCCACGACGGTGGGGGCAATCTCGGTCATGAGTTCTCTTAACAGCGCTGAATTGTGCTCGATCGCCGAACGACTCAACCCGGGACCTCGGATAGGATTGACGAAGGGTCGCATGCGGTCGAGCCTCGCGCGCAGCGGTTCGGCGCAATCGGCCCCGATCCGGTTCGATCCCGCCGGGTGATCCCTGCGCAGCAAGCCCATCCAGGCATCGCATTTGCCCACGATTACGGCCATCGGTGTGGTGACCTTCTTGCCTAGGCCGAGGTTGAGCAGCTTGGCGAGGCGCACCCGCATTTCGGCCAGGATGATTTGCTGTTGGTCCATGAGGGGTTTCTCGAGTTGTGGGTCGGCCAGCCCGAGTTCGACGATGCGCTGGCGGAAGCGGGGATTGTTGAACGGATCGAACAGAAAGAGTATGCCGGCTGAGCTTGCTATGTGCTGCGCGCCCGGCGACCGGTCATCGTCCCGTCCGGGCTGAAAATGCTCACCCGCGTTGTCGTAGAGGATGACCGAACAGCGGCGCTCCGCCTCCTCGGCCGAGCGATCGTCCTTCTTGACCTCCTTGGTGGCAGTGGTTTCCAGGTGGAAAACGAACGGTTTCGGCATCGCCACCACGCGGCCCATGCGGGGCACGCGCAGATACGTGGCGCCGTCGAGCGCGGTTTTCATAAACCGGGCTTGCTCGGGCGTCTGCGCCCCGTAGAGAGTCTTTACCATGTCGTTCAACAGGGCGTTGCCTTCGGGATCCGCATCCTGAAATCTGAGCTTGAACTCCGTATACATACGCTCCGCCAGCTCACGGACCATCACGCTGAGGTAGTAGGACTTGCCGGCGGCATGATCGCCAACGATCGAGAGGATGTGGTGTTTGTTGCCAATGAAGCCCGGCGGCAGACGCTGCCGGCAATGCGGACAGGCCACTTCTGTGCAGGGCACACCGCACGGGTCAATTGCCTGTCGACGCGCGTTGAAGGTCGTCGCTTTGAAACGCAGCATGAAGTCCGGCCCCAACACCGCCAGCACCGGGTCGCCCCGAAGCGACTCATGCTTGGCGACATGCATGACATCCTTGACCTGGAAACGGAGCCAACAGACGGGACACTGAAATGGACCCCGGAATTCGGACCAGAGGTTAAGTTAGATTTTGCCGTGGATCGCTGGGTGTGAGAAACCGGCGAGACCATGAGTAAAACTAAATCAAACAAACGCAGACGACACAGCGGGGCCTTCAAGGCGAAGGTCGCAATGGAAGCGATGATCGGTGTGAAGACGGTCGGGCAGATTGCTCGAGAGTACCAGATTCACCCGGTGCAAGTCACGCAATGGAAAGGTGTGATTCGGGATCGCTTGCCTGAATTGTTCGAGCCGCCGGCGGGTCAGGACCAGGACACGCAGCGGTTGGTGGCGCAGCTCCACGAGAAGATCGGGGAGCTGACGGTGGAGTTGGACTGGCTTAAAAAAAAGTCC
>MWFF01000009.1 GCA_002071485.1 Verrucomicrobia bacterium ADurb.Bin006
GGCGCTACCGCCGACAGACGGGCTTGCAGTTGCGCTTCGCCCACTCCTTCGGGCAAGGGCCACTCCAAACCCGCGGCCTCGGCCCGCAACAGGTAATCGCCAACGGTGCTGGAGGCCAGGCCACAACTGCGGGCGATTTCGCGTATCGAGAGATGGTGCTCATGTTTAAGACGCAGGATTTCGATGACTTGACGCATAACGAGTACTTTTTTGGGCATAAGGCGGTCAGTTTCGGCCGCCGAGCCGCCCATTCAACGTTTTGCGCCACCTCCTCCAAGAGGACCTACTCACGATCCCTTGCCACCGCCCCACTCAGGGCGGTGCCCAACACTGTCCGGATGCCCCGGAACGTTGTCCGGATCGGACCGGAACTCTGTCCGGACCGTCCCGGATTGCTGTCCGGATGCCGCCGGAATCCTGTCCGGCAAACTCCGGAGCGCTGTCCGACATCGACCGGATTCCTGTCCGGATCAAATCGGAATCGGTGTCCGAATGCCGCCGGAATACGCATTTAGGAATTTAAATGAAATGACCGTGTCAAACCTTTTAAGTTTCACTTTTTTAACCTTGACTTTCTTTGGTTCAGGTGTCAGTCTACCTTCAGACTCAATCTCATGGTACAACCTCCGTGCGAAATGATGCGACTGTCGGTGACGATTGATTGTGCCGCGAGTGCCCCCGCAATAGACATGACCGTGTCGGCCAATGGTGGCGGTCACCTGGGCTTCGCCGCTCTGATTGTCGCTAGACAACCTATCGGTTCGTAGCAAATGGAGCCCGCGCGATACAGACTGCTCGGATGGCTTGGTGGCGGTTGCGTCCTAAGCTTCCTCGTCTTCGTTGCCTCGGAGCTGTCCCGCCCTCCTGGCGCGAAGCCGCCGGAAGCGCCGGTGGCCAGTCAGCAGGGGGTTCTTCTGTCGCCTCCGGTGGCGTTTGATCCGGATGTCCTCGACGCGGGTAAGGTTCTACAGAAAGAGACTGTGACGCGCACCTTTCACCTGCGAAATCGGAGCGAGATGAACCTGCGGGTGGTGGCGCTACGAACGGCTTGCTCCTGCACCTTGGTCTACACGAACATGCTGGGAGCCATCCTCGCCCCGCAGGGCGAAATCGAGGTGCCAGTCCGCTTCAACAGTGAGGTCCGGTCCGGTCCTATTACCACCACCGTGGAGGTGGACCTGCGCGCGGGTACCACGAATTATGTCGTCGTGGGCCAACTGCGAGCGGAAGTGATACCTGACTTCTCATACGAACCCCGGAACGTGCAATTCGAGCAGCTCAGGCCGGGCGAGCGCGCAACGAAAACAGTGACCTTCCAGGCACGGGCTCTGCAACACTTGACCCTAGCGTCCACGCAGACTTGGTGCGGCCCGTTCGAGGTGACGATCGAAGGCTTGGCGGTCACGGTTACATTCCATGCCCCGGGAGTCACACACGGCCAGACATACAGCGAGGTCGTGCACGTGCATACCAGCAGCCCGCGAGTACCACTGGTCACTCTTTCCCTTAGTGGCCGGATGGTTCCAGAGGTCGAGATAAGGCCGCCCCTGCTCGTCTTCGCATCCGAGGATCCCCCCGGAGGTACTAGCCGGCTAACGGTCCGGGCCCTCGCTCCGTGCCGGGTGATCCGGTTAGTAAGAGTGGGCCGTGGTGGCCGGGAGGGCCTGCCCCTAGTGCCAGCAGACGAGCTGTCATTGTCGGAGTGGTCTTTGGCGCATGCGCTCGTTGTCACTAATGCGTTAGTCGCAGGAGCTGATCACTTAGAGGTGGAAGTGCAACTTCAGAATAGAGGCGGTTCGAGTGGGGCGCGAATCGCCTCTGTAGAAATCACACGCCTCGCACAATCAAAACAGGATCCCAGACTATGAAGCAAAGACAGAACCACAAGAAGCAACTACTATGGGGGATGGTGACCGGCCTGACCGCCATGTTCGGTATCGTCACCCACTGGGCGGCGGAAGACCGGAACTACGACCCGACATGCTCACCATTCTCGCACAAGTATCTTTGCGAGCACAGATACGCGTACAACCCCGGCATGTGCAAATCAGATCTCGCCTTGTGCTCCGGTGCAGGCGGTGCAAGCATTTGCGAGGATACCAACATTGAATACCACGATGTCAAGGGCGATTTTTTTCAAGGCGAGACGGAGAACCAAACCGCGACCTGCCGTCAGACTGAGGGTGGGAGTGCTGCCTACACCATCTGGGCAGGGCACACCTATATGGCCTCGCAGCCGACGAATTGTTACAAGAAAGTGACGTGCCTATGGGATCCTTCGTCGACGCCTGGGAAGTGTGTGGTTTACGAGGATGCGGGACCGTGGCGGTCCATGCCTAAGAAGAAGAACTATTACTGTGAATAGTGACGCACGGACCCTCTTACTTGGCACTCAGAACAGAGGCGGTTCGAGTGGGGCGCGATTCGCCTCTGTAAAAATCACACGCCTCGCACAATCAAAACAGGATACCAGGCTATGAAGCAAAGACGGAACTACAAGATGCACCTGATATGGACGAAGGTCGCTGGCCTGACCGCCATGTTCGGCATCGTCACCCACTGGGCGGCGGAGGACCGCCTCCCTGATGAAGCATGCTCACTATTCTCGCACGTGCGTCTTTGCCCGCACAAATACCCAATCAACCCCGGCATGTGCAAATCAGATGTTCCCTTGTGCTCCGGTGCAACCAGTAGCAATATTTGCACAGGTACCAACATTACTTACTACGAGGTAAAGAGCGATTTTCATCAAAGCGAGGCGAATAACGCAACCATGACCTGCCATCAGATCGTGGGCGGGAGTGGCACCTACATCATCTGGACGCAGCACACTAAGATCTCCTCGCCCCCGGAGCCATGTTACAAGAGAGTGACGTGCCGATGGGATCCTTTCCCGGCGCCTGGGAGGTGTGTGGTTTACGAGGATTTGTCGCCGTGGTTTTCGTTGCCCAAACGCTCTGTGGAAGGGTGCCTTTGACGCCGCGGAAGGTCTGGCACGTGACACCGCGGACATTAGGAGTCACCTATGAACGTCGCGATCCCGTTTCGGGTTTGGATAGCAGCAGCAGTGGCCTTTGCCGCGGATAAGGCCAGCGCGGAGGCGCTCAATCCGCGCGCCCTCCTG
Source organism: Verrucomicrobia bacterium ADurb.Bin006 (assembly GCA_002071485.1). Classification (GTDB taxonomy): domain Bacteria; phylum Verrucomicrobiota; class Verrucomicrobiia; order Limisphaerales; family J093; genus MWFF01. The sequence goes on from MWFF01000009.1 coordinate 3,125, forward strand.
GAGGGCGTAGTATCGGTTAGGGAGCAGATACCACCTTCCTACCTTCATATCCGCTATACGTTTGAAAGCCGGTTGATACGGCGGGAGAGCGAGTATGTGGTTCTATTCGACGGGGCGTTGCGTTATTTTGCGAGAACGAACAGTAATGAGCGTTCGCGTGCCCTGTTCGACGGTAAGGATGTAATGCTTTTGGGCGGGGACGATTCCGTCATTGTTCGTGACTTAGACACACAAACCAGCGATCTTCTTTTCGATCCCTGCGCGCTGGGCATCACCAGTTATTCGTGGCATATCACGCCGCGCGTGGCCATGTCCGTGGACGCTGCTAAGATTAGTTTGGTTGGCGAAGAGCGGATCAACGGCAGAGTTTGCCAGCACGTGCGAGCGGAGAATCCCGAATGGACAGTCGATGCGTGGATTGACCCCAGCGCTGACTTCGGCGTGTATCAACATGAAACGAACAGCCGAGGAGGGCGCACCACCATGCGGTCTGTTTATGAGAATACTGCGTATCCGTGGTTGCCCAGCCGGGTCGAGCAGGATAGCTACAGGCCAGACGGGTCATTCATGGGACGCAAGATCGTTGATGTTCTCGAAGCCCGAAAGGCGGGACGGATTTCCATGGAAACCTGGACGCTGGGCGGGCTCTTGCAGGGCCTGACGCTGCTCACTTGGGTGCCGGTAACGGACGTGCGCAAGGGTGAATGCATCGGTTTTTGGCGGGACGGACGTTTGGGGCCGCCTTTCCCGTGGGAACCGGCGCCCGCCCCGCCTCCGATGAGCTTTAGACGGGTGGCGATCCTGGTGGTGCTGGCCGCCCTGGTGGCCGGACCGCTGGTCTTTTTCTGGCTCCGTCGGCCCCCAGCCAGTCCGGGACCTGGCGACGCTTTGCCGAGTTGAGGTTTCTCCTGTGCACAGTAATCGGGTATCGTTTCCGTGGGTTAGTGTCTTCCTTGCCACCGCCGGCGTGGTGTTATTGGGCACCGGTTTGGCAAAGGTTGCCAGCGGGTTCACTGGCGGGGAAGTGTTGCGCACCTATGATCCGATCCTGGGCCTCACCCTGGGGACGTTGTTCGGATGGGTGGGGGCGATTGAAGTGGTTGTTGCGGTGGTCTGCCTGACCAGCCGCCGGCTGGGGCTGCCGGTCGTTCTGTTGTTGTGGCTGGGCACCAGTTTTGTGGCATACCGGCTCGGGCTGTGGTGGGTGGGCGGTCCCAAGTACTGCAGTTGTCTGGGCACCATGACTGCGGTTCTTCACCTCTCGCCAGCCACCGTCGATCTGGCGCTGAAGTTGGCGCTGGCATATCTGTTGGTCGGAAGCGTGGTCTCGATGCGGGCCCTCGTGAGGCAGGCAGGAATCGAAGGTCTGCTTCGAATGTGAACCGACGCTGGCCCGAGAGCTTTCGCACTTGGGAGAATACCTCGCTGCCGGCTGCCACTTTCGCTCATCTGGAAGCACTTCCAAGTAACAACCTCCGAATAAGCGTCGGTACAATGACTTGCGCAAACGGCAAAAACCGCGGTCTGGGGTGTGAAAGACGGGGTTATTACTCCCTTTCGCCCGCCGCCTTCAGCGGGTGATTTGCTGAACACATGGCCAGCGATGGTCCTCTCCCTCGGACCTCAATCGAGGATCCGGACAGACGCCTGACAGGCGCGCCTTGGATTGTGGTGTGGCTATTGATCGCCATCCTGCTGGGCTGGGTGGGGCCTGCCACGTTCAGCGCGATCGAGCTGGGCCTAGACGAGCATTTTGAATTGACCAAGGGTATGCTGTGGGCGAGGGGAGTATCTTTGTATGACCCGCTCTGGAATGATCAGCCGCCGCTACTGACGGTGTTTCTTGGTCTCTGCTTTAAGACATTCGGCTCGAACGTCGCCGTGGCGCGCGCTATGGCACTTGGTTTTGGGCTGGCCCTGTTGGCCGGTGCCGCGGTGGTAATCAGCTACAGGTCAGGGTATTTGGCGGCAGCCCTAGCGGTGTTTTCACTGCTCTGTGCCCCGCTGGTTTTTCTCCTGGCCGTGTCGGTGATGCTGGAGGTGCCGGCTATAGGCACTGCGCTGTGGGCACTGTGGCCCATCCTGCGTTGGCAACGAGCCCAGGTGGCATCTCAACCGGGAAACGAGCCGGTCGTTGAATCGGAATTGGACAGCGGGAATGCTTGGTCGTACCGACAGGCCTGCCGTTCATCCGCCTTCTGCCCGGCACCATGGCTTTGGCTGGTTCTTTCCGGCGCCGTGCTGGCAGTAGCGTTGCAGATCAAGCTGACCGCCGCGGTCGCTGCCCCCGCCTTGACGATAGAGCTTCTGCTTGGGCGTGGCGCCGGTGGCTGCATGCCCCGGTTGTGGGCACGGCTCCGCGGAATGGGCCAATGGACCGCAAGTTTGGTATGCTGTTACGCTGGCATTGGTGCCTTGGTTGGGCAAGTGCCGCCCGAGGTGTTATGGGCCTCACATTTTTCAGAGGCCGTGCGGTCCGCCGCCGCGGATACACCGGCGGTGCCCTACTGGCTGGGCCTGTGGACCGACTACAGGGAGGTTCTATGCGGGGCGGGAATCAGCCTGCTGGTGCTGGGCTGGCAGGGGCAGTGGCAAACGCTGCGATTCCCGGTGGTATGGCTGTTGACTGCGGCGTTGGTGCATGCCGCGCATCGCCCATATTGGTGCATGTACAACTTGCACTTTGCCGTACCGTTGGGCTGGCTGACCGGATGCGGGATTGCCGAACAGTTTCGCTTGGGCAAGGTGAATCTTGCGGAGACGGCGGTCGCGGCGCACCGGATTGGCTTCGTATCTGTGATGGGTGGGTGTGTGCTGCTGGCTGCGTTGGTCACGTACGGAGGCGAACGATTGTGGTCTGAAGCGACGCGCATCCGTCAGTCGTCCCGGGTGAGAGACAGCGTGTTGGTCGCCCAAATGCGGCGCCATGCCGGAAGAACACACTGGGTGTACACGCGTGAAACCATCTACCCGTTCCATGCGGGATTACCGGTTTTGCCGGAACTGGCTGTGTTGCCTACCAAGCGGTTTTGGTCGGGTCAGATTACCGACGAGCAAATCTGGACGACGGTGATGCGCTATTGGCCGGAGCAACTGTTGTTGACCGACGCCGACTTGACTTCCGGCGCGCGGCAATTCATCGAGAGCGGGTACAATCTGGTGTACCGCGAGAGGGCTTTGGCGCTATACGTGAGGAAGGACCTGGCTCCCGAGCGTGATTCTGACGCATCTCGTGAATAATAAAGCGTCAACGAGCATCGGCGGTGGGCATGTGCTTCTGGCATGCGAGCTGCCGCGGATGACGCGGTGGGGCAAAGGCGCCGCGAATCGGCTCCTCAGTTCGCTCCGATCTGCTGCTGGTCAGCCTTTGCTCGGCTGGCTTCTTGGTCTGAAGTTGGTGTATCTATCGCTCGTCGCGTTCACCGCTTGGGGCTGGGGCGATTATGACGAGGCGGCGCTTAAGGCAATCGATGCCCAGTGGTTTGATCAGAATGGCGGTGGCTGGTCGCTGGCAAAGAATGTTGCACCGCTGGCGCGCCACTTCGCGACCTGGGACTCAGAGCACTACCTGTACTTGAGCCAGGATGGCTATGGCGCCGGAGTGAAGTCCTGCGCCTTCTACCCGCTCTGGCCGCTAATAGTGAGGTGGACGGCGCCGCTGGCGGGCGGGAACCACCTGATCGGCGGGCTGGTGGTGAGCAACCTGTGCTCGCTGGCGGCCTGGGTGCTTTTTTACGAGCGGGTGCGGCGGCGCTGGGGGGCGTCCGCGGCCGGGTGGGCGCTGCTGCTGCTGGTGCTGTTCCCTGGGTCGCTGTTCTTCCAGTTCCTCTACAGCGAGAGCCTATTTATCCTGCTGGTCATGCTGTTGTGGTGGGGGCTGGAGGAGCGGCGATGGGGCCTGGCTTGGGTGGCGGCGTCGCTCCTGCCGCTGACGCGCGCGGTGGGCCTGTTCGCCGTTCTGCCCATCGCGTGGCAGGCGCTGCAAGTAGCCCCGCCGGTTTGGCTGGTGCGGCTGAGGGCCAAGCGGCACACGCGAAAACCGATGCAGGACCTGCCAACGCCGCCACCCGACGGGACGCAAGACGGCCGGGCGATAGCCAAGCCCTGCCGGTGGTGGCTGCTGCTCGCGGGGCCGTTGGCCGGATGGGCTGCATACCTAGTGCTCATGGCGCATTGGACCGGCAACCCGCTCGAAGGCATTGAAGCGCAGAAGCATTGGGGCGTGCATTCGGTCAGCAACTTGTGGAACCTACCGAAGTTCATTGTAGGTTTTTTCACGCCCACGGAGTGGCACGCGTTCAGAGGCTCCTTGCTCGACCGATCATCATTGGTGCTCCTGCTGTATTCTCTGCCCGTGGCCTGGCGGCTGGACAAAGACCTTATGGTGTGGATCTATGTGCTGGGCATTCTGCCGGCCATGAGCGGGACCTTCACCAGCTACACGCGGTTTGCCTCGTGCGCCTTCCCGATGTTCATTGCGCTAGGGGTGTTCCTGGGACGGCCCGAGCGACGGTTTCTGCGCTGGGCGACGGTATGGGTCTTCGCGACCCTGCATGCGGTGTTGCTGTGGCGGTTCGTGAACTTCCGGTGGGCGGGCTGAGGCCGAGTTGATC
>MWFF01000010.1 GCA_002071485.1 Verrucomicrobia bacterium ADurb.Bin006
TGGCGCAAACAGGTGGCGGGGGTGTTTCGTCACCCCCCGCCAGGTGGCGGTTTTGCCCCGCCACCCTGCCCGCAAAACCCGTCAGGTTGGTTTTGTAGTCGTGGGCGCGCAGCGTCCCGACATCGAGCAAGCCGACGTGCGCGACGTTCTCCGGTGCGTCCAGGTCGAACAGGACTTCGTAAACGAACTGGCTGCCGAGTCGTCCGTGACGGACGGCCAGGTATTCGAGTTCCACGAGCCGCTCCAGGTGAACGCGCACTTGCGTCAAGCTCCAGCCGCAGAGGTCGCGCAACTCCCGGCGGCTAAAAGTGGTGACGGCTCGCTGCTCCTTCCGCTTGGCCTTCATCAAGTCTCGGATGAAGCCGAGCAAGCGGCGCGTCTGCGGCGGCAACTCATCGAGCGAACGGCCGAGCACTTCCGGCGCGAGTTCGTTCGCCAGCGCGATGTCATCGAGCGTCACCTCGACGAACTCCACGACGCGACCGTTGACCAGGTGTTGGCCGTGCGCCCGTTGGTGCTGGTGAAGCAACGCGATGGCGTCCATGAGCGTGAGATATTTTTCGTGGTCGCGCCGGTGGCGTGTGCGCGCCGTGGCGAAGGTGAGCGCGGGCGCGAACGGATTGACCACGGCCAGCGGCGACAAGAGCCGCTGCGCGTTGCGGAGTTTCGTGAGCAGGTCTTTGCGCTGCTCGTGCGCGAGCAGGCCCGCGAGCGTGCGCCGCTCGCGCTGCACGCGATGAATGCGCTCGGTCTGCGCCGCGCTCTCGTCCACCGCCAGCGTCAGACAGCGGTTCTGCAACTCCTCGTCCAGGTCAATCGCGGTCGTCGTCAGGAAGATCATCACCGGGCCTTCGACGTGATATTCCTGCGTCACCATTTTGCCGGTCGTGGGGTCTTTGCCGGTGCTGGCGATGGTGAGTTCGCCTTCGCTCTGCAAAAGTTTCAGCGCGTAGCTGGCGCGCTCCGCGCCGGCTTCCTCGACCACGGCGAGGATTTTGTGTTTGAGGTTCGTCTCGCCCAGGTAGTAGAGCGACTGGCCCGTCATCGCGGAGTATTTGACGCGCTCCTCCTCCGGGAAGAACGACAGCACCGCGTCCATGAGCGTCGTCTTGCCCGCCGCGCTGGCGCTCTGGATGATGATGGCCAGCGGCCTTTCCAGCTTGCGCGACACGCCCGCCAGATACGCAACGAGCGTGTTGGTTTCCTCGCCGATGATGCCCGCCTGATGGAACGCCTCGCGCAAGCGGGCAATCAGGTTCGGCTCGCGCAACCACTGCAACGCCGCTTCGCGTTCCTCCGGCGTGAGCGTCACCGCCGCCGCGACGTTCTCCGTTGGCTTCGCCAGTTCCGCCTGCGCCTGCTCGACCGCGAGCAGCAAACGGCCCATGTCGCGCTTGAGCAGGTCGGGCAACAGTCCGGTTTCCTCGGCGGCGCGTTCGATGAAGCGGCGGCGCTCCGCGTCGCGGCACAGATCCACCTGGTCGAGGTGAAAGCGTTCACCGGCGCGCAGTCGCAACGCAACTTTCAACGCGTCCGTGCCGAGGGTTTTCTCCAGGCCCGCAACGCGATACTCGCGGCCTTCGATGTCCATGAACCATGCATCGCCGCGCTGTTCCAGCGTCGGCGACGTGGGCGCTGCTGGCTGCGGCTTTTCTTCTTTAGCCGCCGTCTCCGGTAAGCTGCTAACAGAAGCAGCTAAAGAGGAAGATTGCGCGACGACTTCCGCATACGGAGCGGGAACGAACGGCGACGGCGACCAGCCGACGCCCGTTTCCAGCGACTCCTTGTCCACGATGGGCAACGGCTCGCCCGTCAGTTCGTCCACCACCATCGCAACGTGCTTCAACGCCTCTGGCGGCGGCGAAGCCGCCTGGGGTGAAGGCGCTGCCTTCCCAGCGCCAAGCCATGCGGCCGAGTTGAGCAAGAGCGCCAGCGATTTGTCGGCGGGCTGCACCTTCTGCGCGTATTCGTTGGCGTCCATGCCGTGCGGGAACTTGATGCGCCACACCTCGACGCCGTGCGCCCTGAACCGCTCCGCGTCGCGCGCCGCCGCGCGCTCGCCGGCGTCGTCCGCATCGTAAGCCAGCTTTACCCGCCGCACATGCTTCAACGCCTGCCACAGTTCATCGGTGAAGCCCTCCGTTCCAAACAGGCACGTCGCGTTCGGGAAGCCGTGCGCGCAGAACGTCAGCGCGTCGAACACCGCTTCGCAGAGGATGATTTCATCACCCTTCAACGCCTCGCGGTTCAAGAGGCCGCGATGCGGCCCGGGCGGGTAAAGATGTCTGAACTCGTTCCGCGTCGCCGCTGGACGCGACACGCGCCGCCCATAGAAGCTGACGACGTTCCCCGCCGCGTCGAACAACGGCACGGTGATGCAGCCGTTAAAATGTTCGTGGCCGCTCTCGCGCCACAGGCCAAGCTGCGCCAGCCGCGAGCGCAACGTCTCGCCCTCGTTGCGGTTCTTCATCGGCAGCCGCAGGCCCAGCGTCCGGTCGGCCAAGCCGAGTTGGAAGCGGTCAATCAGCTCGTCGCTGTCGAGTCCACGCGAAGCGAGGTAGGCCCGCGCTGAGGCCGACTGCTTTAACCGCTCGTGGTAGTAGCTGGCGACCTGGCGCAACAGCGCCGCGTCGTCCGCTTGCGCATCGAGCGGACACGGCAGCCGGGGAACAGTCGCCTGCTTCTGCAACGGCGCAGCCGTGAAGGCGGCAACGCCGCCCTGGTTCAACAACTCAAAAGCGTGACGGAACGACACGCCGTCGTGCTGCTCGACGAACTGAATGGCATTGCCCGCCAGGCCGCAGGCCATGCAGTGGAAGAGTCCCTTCTCAGGCGAGACGATGAAGTTGGGCGAGTCCTGGTCCGGGTGGAACGGGCAGCGCCCGATCCAGTCCTTGCTGCCGTGCCGCTTCAACTCGATGCCCCGGCTCTGCACCAGCGCCCGCAGATCGGTCGTGCGCTTGATCCGCTCGATGTCGGCTTCAGGAATGCGCCAGGCCATCGGGTCAGTTGAGAGTTGAGGGTTCAGAGTTGAGAGTCGCGTTGTGAAGCGTTGAGAGAACCCGGCGCACCTCCAGGCGCAAGTAACCCCACGTCCATTCGCCGGTGTCGGGATGCACGTCGCCGCGCAAACCGTCGGTGTCCAGCAGCCGCGCGAAGCACCAGCGCGCTTTCTCCGGCGACCGCAACGCGAAGGCCAGCAACGCCGCGCCGGCTGCCTGCCGAAGCCTCGGCGCAGGCAGGTCGTCGCCCCAGCCGCAGAGCTCTTGCAGCCACGCTTCCCAGCCGTGGTTGTAAGCCTCGCGGATGAGCAGGCGGCCGAGTCCGGCGGTCTCGGCATCGAGGCCGCGCGCCAGCGCGAACCGTTCCCAATCGTCCCAGGGGTAATGCCCCAACGAACAGGCGCACACGTCGAAGCCAAGATTGAGTTTGGGTGGCGGAGGCGAAGCCTCGGTTTGGCGAGAGGGTGTCAAGCGTGTTTGCATTGCCCATGTATGGACAATAGATTGTCCACATGCAAACTCTTTCCCTGATCCTCGCCTAATTTTCTGAAAGTGTGAAAAAAGTGTGTGTACATGCAGGTTTTTTGTTGACAATGAGCT
>MWFF01000011.1 GCA_002071485.1 Verrucomicrobia bacterium ADurb.Bin006
AACCACCGAGAAATCAGCCCAGGAAATCACGCAAAAATCCTTAACGGCGTTTGGGGGAGGCACCGTCAAATCCTTCGGAAAACCAAGGGGTCTGGACTGATTTTCACCCCGCATGGGATGCCAGTGTAAGAGAATCGGTTAATGAACCAGCCTTTCAGACACTGGGCTCTGTCGATCGGTGTTGCGCTCTTGGCCCTGAGCATGGGCTCCAGTTGTAGCCGATCCCCTCAAACTGCAGCCGAGAAGCTCACCGATTTGCGGACCCGCGCGGAAAAGGGTGGGGCGGACGCTCAGTTCAACCTGGGCCTGATGTATGCCAACGGCGACGGTGTTCCCAAGGACGCAGGCGAAGCGCTCAAGTGGTACCGGAAGGCCGCAGAGCAGGGATATGCGCATGCGCAGTGGAACCTCGGCGAGATGTACGAGAAGGGGTTGGGTGTCGAGAAGGACTACGCTGAGGCCGTCAAGTGGTTTCGGAGAGCCGCAGATCAGGGAAATGCGAGAGCGCAGAATGGGCTTGGCACGGTTTACAGGAACGGGTGGGGCGTCGCGAATGACCACGTTGAGGCGGTCAAGTGGTACTGGAAAGCCGCAGAGCAGGGATATGCGCATGCGCAGTGGAACCTCGGCGAGATGTACGAGAAGGGGTTGGGTGTCGAGAAGGATTACGTTGAGGCCGTCAAGTGATACCGGAAGGCCGCAGAGCAAGATCACTCGGACGCTCAGTTCAACCTGGCCCGGATGTATTCCAACGGCGAGGGTGTTCCCAAGGACGCAGGCGAAGCGCTCAAGTGGTACCGGAAGGCCGCAGAGCACGACCACGCGTCCGCTCAGCACAAGCTGGGCGTGATGTATGCCAAAGGCGACGGTGTTCCCAAGGACGCAGGCGAAGCGCTCAAGTGGTTCCGGAAGGCCGCAGAGCAAGGAGTCGCGTCCGCTCAGTTCAACCTGGGCCTGATGTACGCAACGGGTCAGGGTGTCGAGAAGGACTACGTTGAGGCCATCAAGTGGTTCCGGAGAGCCGCAGATCAGGGAAATGCGAGAGCGCAGAATGGGCTTGGCACGGTTTACAGGAACGGGTGGGGCGTCGCGAATGACCACGTTGAGGCGGTCAAGTGGTACCGGAAGGCCGCAGAGCAAGACTACGCGTCCGCTCAGTGCAACCTGGGCTCGATGTACGGAACGGGTCAGGGTGTCGCGAAGGACTACGTTGAGGCCATCAAGTGGTACCGGAAGGCCGCAGAGCAAGACGACGCGGGCGCTCAGTTCAGCCTGGGCGTGATGTATGCCAACGGCAACGGTGTTCCCAAGGACGCAGGCGAAGCGTTCAAGTGGTTCCGGAAGGCCGCAGAGCAAGGTTACGCGGCCGCTCAGTTCAACCTGGGCGTGATGTATGACATCGGCGACGGTGTTCCCAAGGACAACGTTGAAGCCTACAAATGGTTCAATCTGGCTGCAGCAAACGGGTACGAGAGAGCGGGAACACACCGTGGCATTTTGGAGAGGCAGATGACTGCAGAGCAGATTGCTGACGCGCAGCGCCTATCGCGCGAGTTTCGCCCCAGCGCTGGTGGCTCGGCGAATCCAGCGTCTGAGGGCTCACTCGCCGGCAGAGCGCATGATGAGCAGGTTGCAGGAACCGGTTCCGGGTTCTTCATCACCCGGGATGGTTATCTGGTGACGAATGCACATGTTGTCGAAGAGGGCAGTGCGTTCAAGGTATTGACGGCGACCGGGCTTGTGCCGGCTCGCCTGGTCAAGCGTGACCCGGCAAATGACCTCGCGATGCTCAAAGCAGAGGGCCAGCACACCGCTCTTTCCGTTGCGCCGAGTCGCGGCGTCAAGTTGGGTCAATCCGTAGCCACAATAGGGTTCCCTAACGTCGGGCTACAAGGATTTTCGCCCAAGCTTGCGAGGGGCGAGATCGCCAGCCTGGCTGGTGCGCAGGACGATGCGCGTCATTTCCAGATCAGTGTGCCAGTTCAACCAGGCAACTCGGGCGGTCCGCTTGTGGACCTGCGCGGGAACGTGGTGGGCGTGATCGTGGGGAAGCTCAACCAGGCTGCTGCAGTAGCTACTTCGGGGACCCTGGCTGAAAATGTGAACTATGCCATCAAGAGCGGCTTTCTGCTCAGCTTCCTGGAATCCATGCCGCCCGTGATTAGCCAGTTGCCACAGCCTGCTGCCCGCGAATCGACGTTTGAGGCCATCGTGGCTGAGGTGGAGAAATCCACGGTGCTTGTGGTGGTCTATCGGTAAAGAGGTTCCGTCCTACGAAGCAAGCCCGAGAAATACTCAAAAGAGGTCAGTTCTCACAATCGACAATCAAGAGTCCAATCGGTGGCTCGGCCGTTGCGGTCGAGCCGCGCCTGGCGACCTTCCGATCGCTGGGTGGGCCGGTCGGTGCCGCTCGGCGCCACCGGATTGGGGCTGTTCGATCTAACCCGCATAGCGGTCCTCTTGCGAAGTCCGAACGCCATGTGCACCGACGGGGTGTGAAATATGCGGGTTAGGACTTCGCCAACAAGTGCGACACGTAGCTGGCGCTACCACATCGCCAGGCGTGTGGCGATCCATTGCTCCACCCAAATGCCGACAGCGGCTGCTCCGCTGCCACCAACCCCGCGTGGACCGGGTTCGAGTGGACGTAATCGCACGCCGTCTGCAACGTTCGCAGGAAGGTTCGGCGATCCTGGTCATCGAGGAAGATCGGCTTGCGCCGGTCACCCCGATTCATCAGGCGATAGATCGCTCCGCCGTACTGAATTCGCAACGGCCTCGGCACAGGCATCCCTTCTCTCCACCGCCCCCCCGGGTTTGCTCGCTCCCCCCCCTCTATTGTCATCTGTAAGAACTGACCCCGCCTATGGCCTCTCCATCGACATCTGCACAGCCCCGACTCCAGCTCGCCTTCACCCTTGTAGTTGGTTCATGCAGCAGAGGTTAACGCTGTTTTTTTACGGCTTTTGCATTGTAGGGGCCAATCGATTTTGCTTGAATCGACCCCTGACTGCCGTTTTGACCCATGAAAGGTGTTCCCAAGTCGGCGATGAGCGCGTCCGGCAGCTCGGGCAGCCTGGGCGAGCTGCGGACGGAGTTTGGTTTCAAGACGGGGGCCGGCGGGGCGCACACGGCCCGGACGATAATGCTCGCCGACCTCATGGCGCTACTGGCGGCCGCGCCGAAGGAGGCCAAGCAGGAGGATTTCCATCGGTTGATCGTCGAGGAAAACGTCCTGGGCAAACGCACCACCAGTAACCGCTGGCTCACAGCCCGGCACCTGGCCGACCTCTACGCCCTCGATCAAAGAGTCACCGTATTTCGGCTCCTGCGGTTTTTCTGGGATGTGGACACGCCGTCCCGCCCGATGCTCGCCTTGCTGTGTGCCCAGGCCCGTGATGCCCTGCTCCGGCTCTCCGCGAAAAAAGTCCTTGAAACCAAACCCGGTGACACGATGACGAGCGAGGATTTTGTAGACTTTTTGAACCGCGAGTTGCCGGGCCGGTTCAGCGAATCCATGACCCGTTCCCTGTCGCGAAATGTGGCGGCATCGTGGGCGCAGGCCGGTTTTTTCAAAGGCAAGGTCAACAAGGTCCGTATCCGGCCCGTAGTCACGCCCGCGAGCGCCACCTACGCGCTGGCGTTGGGTTACCTGTGCGGGCTACACGGTCAACTGCTCCTGGAAAGCGACTGGGCACGGCTCCTGGACGTGCCGCGTGACCAGGTGATTCGCCTGGCCCAGGAAGCATCCAAGCGCGGCTGGCTCGATTTCAAAGGCGCCGGCAACGTGTTCGAGGTCAATTTCCGGCAACTCTTAACCCCGATGGAGATCAAAGCGTCGCATGGCCCAAATTGAACGTCTGATCCAAAACTACGACACCCGCGTCTCGCTCCCGTGGGAGCGCAACCTTGCGAGTCAGCAGCGTGTCTGGTTCGCCGTTTACAATAAGGCGGAGGAGCGGCGGCTCCGCAGGCGGTTGGAGGAGTTCGAGATTTCCACCAAACGCGCCAAACACGGCTGGATCACCATCGACCTGACCGACAGCTTCGGGCAGTGGTTGGCGAGCCACGAATACCGGGACCGCTACTTCGAGACCCCGGAACACCTGGAAGGCGAGTCCCCCGCCCTGGATGACTTCCAAGAGGCTATCACAGCTCAGGTGACAAATGTGCTGGCATCGCCCAAGGCCGACGAGAACACCGTCGTCGCCATCTACGGCGTGGCCTGCCTGTTTGGCTTCATGAAGACCTCGGAATTGGTATCGAGAGTGAAGTTCGCCATCCGTGGACGGCTCCTGGTCTTCTTCCCCGGCGAGCACGAAGACAACACGTATCGCTTTTTGGACGCCCGCGAGGGCTGGGACTACCTGGCCGTGCCGATCACGGCTGACGAAGGGCTAAAATGAGGTCAGGAATCCACAGATTACCCGGATTTTCGCAGATTCTTGGCCTTTCTCAAAGGTCATTGATGGGGAGTTGGCGCCTTATCCAGGACTTACTCACTGGTCTTTGCGTTCTCGGTGGTAAAAAACAATCTGCGTAAATCTGTGAAATCTGCGGATAAATATTTATGGCTCTGTAGCAGAATTTGTGGGTGAGAGAGGGAACGTTCGCGGATCTCGGTAGGGCCGGCGGCATCCCCCGATGGGGCCCCAATCGCACGCTGCGGGCCGCGACCGAGGTTGCGCTGCGCTCCGGCCCGCAGCGGCTCTACCCCCATCGGGGAGTGCCGCCTCGCCGCTCTGAACCAAGGGGCAGCCGCGGCGTGGGGTGTGGGAGGAGGGTCATCACGACAGGGTTGTGTGTGGCGTCGGATCAACGGCTTCCGTGCGAGCCAACTGGGGCGCTGCCCCAGACCCCGCCCCACCTCCACCTCCTTGAGCGTCTGGGGTAGCGTTTCTTCACGGGTTTCCCCAAGCCCTGGAGCCGGCTTCTCATGCACAACACCTTCGTTACGAGGATACTTGAGTGGATGGTCAGCCATGGGCCACACGGGCGGGCCCCGGGTGCTGCCAGGACGGCCACGTGCATGGCAGGAGGGACCGGAGCGCCAGATTTCGGACTGGTTCCTGCGCATTCCGGACCAACAACTTCCGCCAGCCCACACAAACTTCTCGGATGAGGCTGGGAGGAATGTTCGCTCGAGGATCGACGGGCGCAAAAGTGAATAGCTGATCTCTGAAGATTCGGGTAGTTTGCGGTTGTATAGAAACAACAAACCCCAAACCAGGAGACCAGCTATTCAACTGCACGTTAAGACCATCCTCAACCGGATTCAACGTTTCAC
>MWFF01000012.1 GCA_002071485.1 Verrucomicrobia bacterium ADurb.Bin006
CCCCAGAATTATCTGGAGTGCACCAACACCCTTCAGGCCGTCCCACCGCCCCCACGCCTTCGCCACTCCGGATAATTGCGGACTTCGGATAATGGCGCAAACAGGTGGCGGGGGTGTTTCGTCACCCCCCGCCAGGTGGCGGTTTTGCCCCGCCACCCTGCCCGCAAAACCCGTCAGGTTGGTTTTGTAGTCGTGGGCGCGCAGCGTCCCGACATCGAGCAAGCCGACGTGCGCGACGTTCTCCGGTGCGTCCAGGTCGAACAGGACTTCGTAAACGAACTGGCTGCCGAGTCGTCCGTGACGGACGGCCAGGTATTCGAGTTCCACGAGCCGCTCCAGGTGAACGCGCACTTGCGTCAAGCTCCAGCCGCAGAGGTCGCGCAACTCCCGGCGGCTAAAAGTGGTGACGGCTCGCTGCTCCTTCCGCTTGGCCTTCATCAAGTCTCGGATGAAGCCGAGCAAGCGGCGCGTCTGCGGCGGCAACTCATCGAGCGAACGGCCGAGCACTTCCGGCGCGAGTTCGTTCGCCAGCGCGATGTCATCGAGCGTGACTTCCACGAACTCGACGACGCGGCCGTTGACGAGGTGCTGGCCGTGCGCCCGTTGGTGCTGGTGGAGCAAGGCAATCGCATCAATGAGCGTGAGATATTTCTCGTGGTCGCGCCGGTTGCGTGTGCGCGCCGTGGCGAACGTGAGCGCCGGCGCGAACGGATTGACGACCGCCAGCGGCGACAAGAGCCGCTGCGCGTTGCGGAGTTTCGTGAGCAGGTCTTTGCGCTGCTCGTGCGCCAGCAGACCCGCGAGCGTGCGCCGCTCGCGTTGCACGCGATGAATGCGCTCGGTCTGCGCCGCGCTCTCGTCCACCGCCAGCGTCAGGCAGCGGTTCTGCAACTCCTCGTCCAGGTCAATGGCCGTGGTCGTCAGGAAAATCATCACCGGGCCTTCGACGTGATATTCCTGCGTGACCATCTTGCCGGTCGTGGGGTCTTTGCCCGTGCTGGCGATGGTGAGTTCGCCTTCGCTCTGCAAAAGTTTCAGCGCGTAGCTGGCTTTCTCCGCGCCCGCCTCCTCGACGACGGCGAGGATTTTGTGTTTCAGATTCGTCTCGCCCAGGTAGTAGAGCGATTGGCCCGTCATCGCGGAGTATTTGACGCGCTCCTCCTCCGGGAAGAACGACAGCACCGCGTCCATCAACGTGGTTTTGCCCGCCGCGCTGGCGCTCTGGATGATGATGGCCAGCGGCCTTTCCAGCTTGCGGCTCACGCCCGCAAGATAGGCCACGAGCGTGTTGGTTTCCTCGCCGATGATGCCCGCCTGATGAAACGCCTCGCGCAAACGCGCAATCAGATTTGGCTCGCGCAACCAGGTCAACGCCGCGTCGCGTTCCTCCGGTGTGAGCGTCACCGCCGCGGCGACGTTCTCCGCTGGCTTCGCCAGTTCCGTTTGCGCCTGCTCGACGGCGAGCAGCAGGCGCGCAACGTCGCGCTTCAACAAGTCGGCGGTGAGTCCCGTTTCTTCCGCCGCGCGCTCAATGAAGCGGCGGCGCTCCGCGTCGCGGCACAGGTCAACCTGGTCGAGGTGAAAGCGTTCACCGGCGCGCAGTCGCAACGCAACTTTCAGCGCGTCCGTGCCGAGTGTCTTCTCCAAACCGGCGACGCGATACTCGCGCCCTTCGATGTCCATGAACCACGCATCACCGCGTTGCTCCAAGCAGGCAGTGCCTGCACCCACTGCGCCTGACGGCGCGGGCGAAGCCGGTGGCCGTGCGCCAGCACTTTCTTCTTTAGCCGCGTCCGGTTTTAAGCTGCTAACAGAAGCAGCTAAAGAGGAAGATTGCGCGACGACTTCCGCATACGGAGCGGGAACGAACGGCTCTGGCGACCAGCCGACGCCCGTTGCCAGCGACTCCTGGTCCACGATGGGCAACGGCTCGCCGGTGAGTTCATCCACGACCCTCGCGACGTGCTTCAACGGCTCTGCCGGTGGCGGCGAAGCCGCCTGGGGTGAAGGCGCTGCCTTCCCAGCGCCAAGCCATGCGGCCGAGTTGAGCAAGAGCGCCAGCGATTTGTCGGCGGGCTTCACCTTCTGCGCGTATTCGTTGGCGTCCATGCCGTGCGGGAACTTGACGCGAAAGACTTCGATGCCATGCGCCCTGAACCGCTCCGCGTCGCGCTGCGCCGCCCGTTCGCCGGCGTCGTCCGCATCGTAGGCGAGCTTCACGCGCCGCACCTGGCGCAACACCTCCCACAGTTCATCGGTGAAGCCCTCCGTGCCAAACAGACACGTCACGTTGTGAAGGCCGCTGGCGCAGAACGTCAGCGCGTCGAAGACGGCTTCGCACAGGATAATTTCGTCTCCCTTCAACGCTTCGCGGTTCAGCAAGCCGCGATGCGGCCCGGGCGGATACAGGTGTTTGAACTCGCCCCGCGTCGCCGCCGGGCGCGACACGCGCCGCCCGTAGAAGCTCACGACCTGACCGCGCTCGTCATGCAGCGGCACGGTGATGCAGCCGTTGAAGTGCTCGTGGCCGCTCTCGCGCCACAGGCCAAGCTGCTGCAGCCGCGTTCGCAACCTGTCGCCCTCGCTGCGGTTCTTCATCGGCAGGCGCAGGCCCAGCGTCCGGTCGGCGAAGCCGAGTTGGAAGCGGTCAATCAGTTCGTCGCCGTCCAGTCCACGCGAAGCCAGATACGCCCGCGCCGATGCCGACTGCTTCAACCGTTCGTGATAGTAGCTGGCCACCTGGCGCAACAACGTCGCGTCATCCGCCGCCGCATCGAGCGGACAAGGCAAGCGCGGCACGGTCGCCTGCTTCTGCAACGGCGCAGCCGTGAACGCGACATTGCCGCCCTGGTTCAACAACTCGAAGGCGTGACGGAACGAAACGCCGTCGTGCTGCGCGACGAACTGGATGGCGTTGCCCGCCTTGCCGCAGGCCATGCAATGGAACAGCCCCTTGTCCGGCGAGACGATGAAGTTGGGCGAGTCCTGGTCGGCGTGGAACGGGCAGCGCCCGATCCAGTCCTTGCGGCCGTGCTTCTTCAACTCAATGCCCCGGCTCTGGACCAGCGCCCGCAGGTCGGTGCTGCGCTTCACCCGCTCGATGTCCGCTTCAGGAATGCGCCAGGCCATTGGCTGCCTCCTTTCGGCAAAACCGCGTCAAGCCCGAAGTGAACTTGTTTGCTATAGTAGTTTGCACGTCCGCGATTATCTAGTATTCTAGTTTCCATGCAAGCGCCATCTGGCAACCAATCCGAACTTTTTCCCGAGGCCGGTTATGATGCGACCATGCGCAAGAAAGACCGTCCTCCGCTGGGGCTGCGACTGACCGAACTGCGCCAGGCTGCGGGCCTGACGCAAGCACAGTTGGCCGAACGCATCGGCGTTCACTCGTCGAACATCGGCTTTTGGGAACTGAGCGGCACGCCGCCACGCGGCGAAGTCCTGCCCAAGCTCGCGCACGTCCTGGGTGTCAGCGTGGACGAACTGCTGGGCGTCACGCCGCCCAAGCCGAAGAAGCAGGCGGCCAAGGGCCGCTTGCAGTTGGTGTTTGAAGCCGCATCGAAGCTGCCGCGCCGCCAGCAGGAGAAGGTTGCCGAGTTTGTCGAGGCCTTCGTCGCCCAGCACGCCAACGGAAGCTGATTCCTCCTTTAGCCGCTCGAAGCCGCTGGGCGCGGGCAGGAGATGCGCAGCATCTCCACGCTGCCCGTCGCGGCAGCCAGAGCGACTAAAAGCAAAGACCCGCAGCGCCCGATTGCAACGGGCGCGTTCAAGTTTACCGCGAGCGCCGACGTTTCAAGCTCGCCACTCTAAAAGCAATCCGGGAACGCTCGAACATCAACACGGCCACGCCTCGGTAACGACGCGGCGAAGTCGTTTCCAAATCGGCGGCGAAGCCGACGGCATCCAACACACTGACATTTCCGACGACACGCGAGACCAACGAAGCGGGCCGGGCCGGAGAGAGCGTTTGCGCGTGACGCACTGACGTTGCCACGCGCGCCAGCGCATTCGATTCCCGTTGCGAGCGCTCACTCGCGAACGCAGGGCCGGGACGCGCAGAGAACCAGAGACGCCACGATTGCAACCGCGACGCTCGAACGTGCGAAGCTCTGGCGCGAGTCGGCGAGCGCCACAAAATTCCGGTTGGCCCGCCGTTGGTGCAGCCACCTGCTCCACGCCGTTGAGGGCTGGCGCACCGGCTGCCCGGCGCAAGCCGGAGTTTAGCAGCCGGTGTGACAGGCCGACCGGCGGGGAGCTGCCCGCCGACCAGCGGCGGGCAGTGCCTAGCAGCCCTGGCCGACCGACGTAGCGGAGGGGCAGCCGGGACACACGCTGCGGGGGTGAAGGGGCGCAGGGTGTGGCCCGGATGACACGCAGCGGCAGGAGGGAGCGCGAGGGCTGTGGCACAGGCGCGGGTGGCCGACCTTCTATCGAGCCGGCCTGAGGCGAGCTAGATCTTTCTCACCTTTTGGCGGGACAGCCGCCCGGATTGGTTGCTGCGTTACTGAACTTCATCCGGACGTATCTCGCCATTTGCTGCTCGAACCGCCACCTCTGCGATTCGCCTTACGCTCCTCTCCTGATCCCTTGCGGCAATGCTTTCGAGGTCTGTCCTTACAACGGCCGCATTCGTTCCAAAACGCCCGATGGCTTTAACTGCGGAGACCCTTACAACGAAGTTCGAATCATTGTTAGCGACTTGGAGCAAATCTGGTATGACAGCATCCGGCTCTTGCTGAAGTGATCCCAAAACACTGGCCGCCAAAGCCCTGGAAAACTCCGAATCATCCTTCAAAAGCTGCAGTAGCGGGCGCACTGCGAAAATCGCAACGTCGCGATTGGTGGCAAATCCCGACAATGTGCTCATTGCCGCATTGCGTATCAGCCGGTCAGAGTTTGTAAGTCCTGACACAAGAATCAAACCGCAATCTGTTCCGCCGATGTGCTGGAAAGCAGCCACGCATGGGCCGATACTTCGACCAGCGTTAAATTCATCTTCCAGTTTGGGAAGTAAGGGTCTGGCTTCACTCCCAAGAGCCTCGAAGGCAAGCGCGAGTTGTGCTGTTCTGGACGCTGCCGCATTCTGGTTGGTAGCCTCAATATGTCCGACGGCATACACCTCCTCCATCAACTGGGGTAAGTAGCCTGATGCGTCCGCACGAAGCTTCTCAATCGCGTCTTGTCTCCTTCGCAAGCCCTCAGCCAACGCTGCCCGATTGTTTGTCGAACTGACGGTTGGCAACGAAAGCGTCAGTCCTTCGAGGATTTCATTCAATCCCCCCGACCTGCTAGGAGACGTTTGGTTTTGGGAAGCGCGTTCCGCTGTTTGCAATCGCAAGACGAAGACCGCGCCCACAACTGTGCAAATCCCAACCGCAATCAAAGCGACACGAGTCTTGAGCATAACGAAGCAGTTGGGCTATTTGTCACAAGGCGATTTTCCGTCCTTCCATTGACCCTGATACGGTTGCGTTGGCCTGCGGGCAACCAAAGTCTTAACCGCATTGACCATTTCTTCTCCATTCTTCGCGTCAGCAGGGATTGGTATTGCAAAGTTCCCAAGGATTTCGTCAGCAATAAGACCCCCAATAATCTCCAAGATTTTGGTGGCAACCGGGAATGGACTGGTTGGCAATTGGGTGGGGTCAGCGCTCAACCATGCGCCATTCTCTTGATCCTCGTGAGTCCGGACGCCGTGCCGCATTTCGTAACACGAGTCGCACTTACACATCACCACCACACTTGCTTCCCAAGTCACCGAAATCGTATCGATCAACTGCGCTTGAGCGCTCCCTCCTTTCTCGAAGTCGAGAGATACAGCCTTCCATCCGCCCTTCGGCGGCGCGGGGTCAAAAATGATTCGAGGCTGGCCGTTCTTTCCGATGGCTTCAGTGCATTTCAGCCCCAAGTAGTCGAACAGGCTTATTGGATTGTTCCGAACGAAGCCATACAAGTTTCGACCTCCGCGCTCCCCGAGTGGGTCTCTGTTTGGCCACCTTCCGGTGCTGGGATCGTAATACCGATAACCGTAGTTGAGCAGGTCGGTCTCGTCATCCTGGTATTTAGTCGAGAACCGGAATGGATTGGCCTTGGCCATTGGTCCGGTCGCCCGGAGAAGTTCGCCAAACGGGCCATACTCGTATTGAGCGCTCAGCCCGGAGCCATCAGCTTTGACCAAGGCGGTCACATTCCCATTCCCATCATACGCGCAGAAGTGCGAACCCTGGCTGGCGTCGGTGATGGCCAGCAACCCGCCCACGCCGCCCGCACCTTGCA
>MWFF01000013.1 GCA_002071485.1 Verrucomicrobia bacterium ADurb.Bin006
GCTGCGCACCAAGCTGGCCACCGGCAGAGCGTGGATGCTCAAGGAGACCTTCGAGGACTTCTGGCACTATCGCTCTCTGACCTGGGCCAGGGCGTTCCTGAGTGTCTGGACCGAGCGCGCCCTGCGCAGCCGTATTGAACCCATGCGCAAAGTCGCGCGCATGCTTCGCGCGCACGAACAACTCATCCTCAACTGGTTTCGGGCCAAGGGAGAAATCTCCAACGGCCCCGTCGAGGGTCTGAACAACAAGATCCGAGTGGTGACCAGAAGATCCTATGGATTCCGCACGTATCATGCGATGGAAACCGCTCTCTACCACAATCTTGGACGACTACCCGAACCGCCACTCACCCACAGATTCTGCTGACGAGACTTTTTTTATATCGCGCTTGCGCGTCGGGGTCGGCTTGGGCAATCACCGGACGCGGCTTACGCCGACGGAAACCCAACTGCCGGAAAATGCGCTGACATTGTCGAACACCAAGCTCCAGGTCGCACTTCACGCGCAAGTGATGGGCCAGCAACTTGCCGTCCCATAGATTCTGCCCATACCCCAAGGTGCGCGGCGACTGACGCAAGACCCGTTCGAGTTGCGTCCACTGAGCTGGACCCAGGCGTGTCGGACGTCCAGGGCGTTGCCCTTCGTGCAGCCCGGCGAATCCGTCTTGGTTGAAAGCATGCACCCAGCGCTGCACGGTGACGGGGTCCTGGCCCAAGTGGTCGGCGACTTCATAGCACGTCATGCCCCGGCTGACCAAGAGCACACCGTGAAGTCGGTGGTCATAGCGCGACTCCTCCGAACGGAGGATCTCTTGTTGCACCGCAATTTGCATGACTTGGGCATCTTCGATTTGCAGTTTACGCATAGGTACTTCTGGATTGATTTTCGCCGAAAACTGGCAAAAACACCTCCAGAAGTCAAGGCGATTATGCTGCATTATTTATGTCGCCCTGTATAACGCAGAGTGTCACCTAAACAAGTAACGCGACACGCTGAGAACAGAACGCTAGCATGAATAGCATGAAAG
The DNA here is from genome assembly GCA_002071485.1 of Verrucomicrobia bacterium ADurb.Bin006. Lineage (GTDB taxonomy): Bacteria > Verrucomicrobiota > Verrucomicrobiia > Limisphaerales > J093 > MWFF01. Next base: position 1,029 of record MWFF01000013.1, read on the forward strand.
CGCTCATTCGACTCCTGACCATTCTCTACATTCCAATGGCTTCGATCAGTTTTGCAGATGGAGGATGGGGCTGGTATTGTGACTACTACGACAATCACACGATCAAGGAATGCGGCAGCCCTCCGGCGTGCCCAGGCAAATGCGGACGCCTGGTGTTTCCACCGGGCGCCACACGCTGTGGAAATTGCATGGGAGCCTGGTTTCACTACTGCGCAATCGTTCCCAAATGGTACGTCACCATGGACAAGTACAACACGGCCTGCAAGTCCTACGGTGGGCCCATCTCAGGCGGCTCTGTGATCTACTGTGATTGCGATCCGGACACATGGGTCAAGGTTGGGACGCGGCCTAGCATTGGGTGCAATTGTCAGTAGGGCGGGCAGACCGCGTCTTCCGCCGCTGGGCGATGGGTGCTCCCTGCATTACGGGGGTGACGCGGATCGACATACGAGTTTGGAGAGCGGCTTCGTTGCCGTACGCGCCTGACGAATGTGGTGCGTCGGGCGGACTTTGACATGGGTGGTTGCGGCGTGTGGCCTGTGAGTGCCATGTCGCGAGCTAAACGGATCGTAGAGACGGCCATGGTCGCCGCAGCCATTGGGCTGCTCGTAACAGGCCTGTTGAAAGTGCTGGATATCGTGATGGGCACGGTCAAGCCGAGAGCAAATGTCGTGTTTCCCTTCATCGACGATGATGTTCTGTTCCCGCTTACGGGGCTCCTCGAGGTCGTCGTCGCAGTGTACGTGCTCCTCAGTCGAGGTGCCCATCCGGTCAGATCGCTGGCCAGCCTGGCATGGATCGGCAGTCTCTTTCTGCTCTACCGTGTGGGATTGGCTGTGTACGGAGAAGGCGCCTGTGGGTGTGGCGGTTTGTTCTGGGCGAGTCTTCATATCCGGGAGGGAATGATGGCGGCGGTGTTTCAGGGGTTTCTTGGATTTCTGTTGGTTGTGGGCTATGGCGGTCTCATCATCATCTACCATGGTTGCAGGCGTGCTGAACATGTGTGAGGAACGACGCCGATCCGGGCTTCATCCAGGTCTTTGGAGATTCGACGCGGCCATGGGGTATGTTGCGGGTCGAGTGCGCCGGACATCGGCACCCGTTGGAGTGCGATGGGGACCTGCGTCGTCAGGGAACGCCCGACTGTGCTCAGTGCAGGGGTGGCCGCAGACGGCCAGGCGGGTCGCAATGGGTGCGCTCTGCGTGCTCGGGTGGCTGACTGCGGCGCATGGTGCTGGCCTTTGCGTGACTGGGCGGTTGGAATGTTGCTTCTTTCGGCAGACAGGAGAGGTGCTCGCAAAGCAGGTGTCGCCCTTTGAGATTGAACTCTTCGAGGGCGGTTGGCGCGTGCGGGAGTACCAGGGATTATCTTACTTCGACAGGACGTGCGACGGGACGAATGTGTACTGCTGTTTTTGGGATGGTGGCACGCGGGCGCCGGCGCGTGCGGCACACATCGTGCCCGGGGTGGTTCCGGACGGGTCTTACCCTGTGGCGCTTCCGTGGCTGGCGTATGCGTCAGGCGCATTCCTGAGAACGAACGCGTCCGTTCCGGCGCCTTGGCTGCCGCCGCAGTTGAGTCCGGGAGCGCACATTTACAGCGCGCAGGCGCAGTTTCTCAAGGATGCGCCGTTCCTGCCCGAGTCGGTCCGATTTGTTGTCACAAAGGAGCGTCTGGCTGAGGCGATGGGCAGCCCGTGGCTGAGTATTGAGGGGGTCAACCGGCGCGATCTGACTGAGCGTCGACGGTGGAGCACGGAAGAGACGGCGGGTTTTGTCGGCGGAGAGTACAGGGTTCTGTCGCTCACGAATGCCTGCGGATTCACCGTGCCAACCGCCTTTGAATTCACGAAACACAGGGCAATGCCATCGCGAGTCGCTGCGCAGGCGAGTCGGGATCGATCGACCGCTGTGCAGACGAACATTTACCCCTACGCGCTTGTTTGCCGGGGTGTTGCCGCAGGCTTCGCACTTGTGGAGCATGGGCCGGAACTCCCGGACTTGGGATCGCGGGAGGTGTGGATTACCGACGCCCGTTTCAGAAACGAAGAGCGTCGCATTGGGTCGATAGTGTACGCGGTCACGAACAATTGGATCAGGGACATCCGTGATCCGCTGCTCCAGGCGCGTTTTCGGCAGAAAGTGGATAGTGTGCCACGGTTGAGGTGGGAGGACTACAAGATGTGGGTGCTCTATTTCGCCTTCGCGGTTGTCGTGTTGGCGCCCGTGTGGTATAGCCTGATAAGCCGGCGGCTGAACCGTGATCGAGGGCGCGCTTTGGGTTCGGAGGAGTGAGGTTTGTTGGGGCAGTGTGCATGGTGGGAACGCCGCGCGTGATCGTGTTGGCGGGCCCGGGCGTATGCTATGCTCATGTGTGCTGGAGTGGAGCGATGCGTGTGAAGAAGCATGCGGTCAGAGGGAATGAGCCTCGCACACTGGCATGGGGTCTGCTCGCGCTTGTCCTCTTCGCATTGTGTTACATTCACCAAAGCCGATACACATTCGCGACAGCATTCTCGCGTTTGGCGTTGCTGGAGACCGTGGTGTCGCACGGGCGGCTTGAGATCGACAGATATCGCGCGAAGACATCGGACACGGCGCTCGTCAATGGTCATCACTACAGTGACAAGGCGCCGGGAACAGCGGCACTGGCGTTGCCGGCCTTCGCGGCCGCGGCTCGGGTGCTTGAAGCGCAGGACAGGAGCGTCGACTCGGAGATCGGGTGGCTGGTCGCCAGTTGGGTGACCTGCGCATTCTCGCAGGCACTGCCAGCGGCGTTGGGCGCAGTCGCGTTGTTCATGTCGCTTTCGCGTGTGGTGAGGTTTCGTCCGGCGCTGTTGAGCGTCCTGGCGCTTACTCTCGGCTGCCTGGCGCTGCCCTATTCTACCCTTTTGTTCAGCCATGCGCAGGTCATCGGTTTGATTGGAATGACGATTTGGGCGATCGGGTTGTGGGGAGAGACGGCCGAGGATGTCAGAGCTCGGCGCGCGGAGGCGCGAAGGGGGAGAGGCGAAAACGGAAGTCCGAAGGCAGAGGACGAAGGGCAGAGGGCGAGGCAGGAAGGAGAGGGGACGGTTGCCAAGATCGGCCGATGGCGCATGGCGCTGGCGGGTTTCTGCCTGGGGTTGGCGCTAGCCAGCGAGTACACGGCTGGTTTGGTGGTTGTGGCGCTGGCCGTGTATGTCGTGTGGAAGCGGCGTGCGGGTCTATGGGCGTTTGTTCTGGCTGCGGTGGCGCCGTTGCTACTGATTCCGGCCTACAGTTGGGCGGTTATTGGGAATCCGTTCGAGCTACCCTACTCGTATCAAGCGAACTTTGAGGAGATGAGAGAGGGACTGTACGCGATCAAATGGCCGGACCTGGAGAACCTGGGTAGGTTGGTCTTCGGGCCGACACGCGGGCTGGTGTTCTGGACTCCGTTTCTGATCATGGCCGGCTTCGGCTGGTGGTCGCTGGCGAGGGAACGACCGGGCCACCTGTGGCTGACGTACGCGTTGCCGGTGGTTCACGCACTGGTGATTTCGGGTCGCACCTGGGACTGGCAGGCAGGATTCACGATCAGCGCACGGTATATGGCCCCGATTCTGCCGCTGCTGGCGCTGCCGTGTGCGATTGGCACTCAGCGTTGGCCGAAGATGGGCGGAGTGCTCGCCATCCTGTCGATCACGATGATGACTGTGGCCACGATCACGGACGCGTGTCCGGATTACTCGATGTACAATCCCTTGACCGAGTTGCACATGCCCAAGGTTATCCGGGGGGAATTCTCCCATACGCTGGGCACGGATGTATTCGGTTTGCACCCGTGGGTGAGCGTGGGGCTGTACTACGCCGTCTTGATCTGCGGTGTCAAATGGCTCTGGCGACTGGCGGGCAGGGCGGACAAGGAGTCCAGCACCGAACCGCTGACCAGGGCGGATTGTCGATGACGCGGTTTGTGCCATTCTGTCTGGTGGGCGCGAGCGGCGTGGTCGTCGATATGGGGATCGTGTCACTGATGGCGCACTTCACGCCGGTGCCATTGGCGATGGGGAAGGCCATCGCATGCGAGGTGGCGATTGCCAACAATTTCCTGTGGAATGACCGTTGGACGTTTCGGGGGCAGAAAGGGAGCAGCGGGAGTTGGCGCCGGTTTGTGCGGTTCAATGGAACGGCTCTGGCAGGTCTGGCTCTGAATGTTGCGTTGTTCCAATGCCTGGTGCGCGGAGTGGAACTCAATATGTACCTGGCCAACGCCGTCGCCATTGGACTGGTGGCAGGCTTCAACTATGCCTTGAGCCAGCGCTGGGTGTGGGGCGCACACGCCACTCAGTTGAGGGCGATCGTCTGGCGCAAATGAACCTGTCCCGCGAGAGAGTGGCGGTGGGAGCGGCCTTGGTGGCCTCGGCGGCGCTGCGCTTGGGGCTGTTCCCATTTGTAAGCGGCGACATGCGCGGCGACATGATCCCGTGGTCACAGATTATCGAAAGGGAGGGTGCCTGGAAGGCCCTTGGGCAGGGTTTCAGCAACTATCCGCCGCTCTACCTCTACTGCCTGGTGGTGGCGACCTGGCTGCCACTGCCGCGGCTCTGGGCGATCAAACTGGCGTATGTGGCTTTCGACTACGTGCTCGCGCTCTACGCAGGCCGCATCGTCGGGAGGCTTGTCGGCCCGGGCGCGCGATGGTCTGGCACGTTGGCGACGTTGTTCCTGCCGACGGTGCTGATGAACAGCGCGCTGTGGGGTCAGTGCGACGCCATGTATGCCAGCGGTCTGATCGCATGTGTGTACTACCTGTTGGAGAACCGGTCCGTGGCTGCAATGATGGCCTTCGGGCTGGCCGCTTCACTCAAGCCGCAGGCTGTGTTCCTGGCGCCGTTGATTCTGGTGCTGGTCTGGCAGCGGCGGCTCTCGCCCCTGCTGCTCTACGTGCCACTCGGGGTGTATGTTCTCTTGATGCTGCCGGCGAACCTGGCGGGCCGATCGTTCCTTGACCTGCTGCTGCTCTACGCCCACCAGAAGATCATTCCGTTCCCCGCACTGACGCTGGGCGCGACGAACATCTACCAGTGGCTGCCCGGGGCTCCATTTGGGCCCTTTTTCAGGGCCGGTTTGGTGCTGGCCGCGGTGATTGCCGTGGTGTTCATGATCACGGTCGCACGCCGGTTTCCCGAGGGCATGAGCGGCGGGGCTCTCCTGCATGGCTCGTTACTCTCCCTGGTGCTGATGCCTTTCGTGCTGCCGGCGATGCACGAGCGATACTTCTTTGCGGCGGACGCGTTGTCAGTCCCGTACGCCTTCACATTCAGAGGTGGGTGGAGGGTGGCAGCTCTGATTCAATTGGCCTCGGCGTGCACGTATTGTCCTTACCTGTTTGACTGGGAACCGGTGCCGCGCCCCGTTCTGGCCGTGTTCATGGGGGCAGCGGTTGGAAGGTTATGGTGCGGTGTGGGCGTCCGCGCACGTCCGATTTCTGCTGGGCGATCTCTGGCAGGGGGTGAAGTGGACGTATGAACGCTCCCTGGTTGAATGTGACGCTGCCAGCGCACAATGAGGAAGCGCAGTTGGCGACGAGCGTGCGACGCGTGGCTGCGTTTCTCGATGCGCAAGGCTGGAACTGGGAGTTGGTGATCGCCAACAACGGCTCCCAGGATCGCACCGGTGAGATCGCCGAGTGGCTTGCAGCGGAATCCGGCAGTCGGTTGGGGCGGATGGTTCGTGTGTGCCATCAAGCCGCCTCGGGGCGGGGTGCCGCATTGCGGGAAGCGTGGATGACGAGTCATGCGGACATAGTCAGCTACATGGACGTCGATCTGTCCACGGATCTGGCGTGTCTGCGCCCGCTGGTTGAGCCCCTGGGGCGGGGCGAGGTGGACTTGGCGATTGGCTCACGTCTGCTGCCCGGCTCCCGGACGACGCGAAGCTGGAAACGTGAGGGATTGAGTCGCGGCTACAACTGGCTGCTGCGGTGGGCGCTGGGGTTCAACGTTCATGACGCGCAGTGCGGTTTCAAGGCGATCACGCGCGCGGCGGCAGGGGTGTTGTTGCCACAGGTGAAGGATGACGGGTGGTTTTTTGACACCGAATTGCTGTGGCGGGCACAATGCGGGGGTTGGCGGGTGCGAGAGGTCCCGGTGAACTGGGTGGACGATCCCGGCACCACGGTGCGATTGCTTCCAACCGTGTGGTGCGATCTGGCGGGCATCCGGCGACTGCGGCGGGAGGCGCCGAGGGCTTGCATGAGGAGGGTCCAACCTGGCCGCAAGTTCTACGGAGGCCAGACCACCGCGAAACCGGGAGCTCCAGGAGGCGGACCCATGCGGGACGATGCTCCGGGCATTGACTGATCAGGGCGGTTCTGAGCTGGGAGGGGGTGATTGAGGAAGAGGGACTTAACGAATTTGCGGGACAATCCTCCGCCCATCTGTTTTGCTGGGCCGGATGACAAAGAAGAGCTTGGTACTAACGGACCCCGCGGAGGCAGCGGTGGTCAATGAAATCGTGGTGCGCCTGGTTGGACCGGAGGAGGTCGGGGAGTGGGACCGACTGATGATCCAACACCATTATCTGAAGAGTGCGACGATGGTGGGCGAACAATTACGGTACG
>MWFF01000014.1 GCA_002071485.1 Verrucomicrobia bacterium ADurb.Bin006
CGAGGCCGTGGTTGAAGAGGAGGGTCAATCCCAACCACAGACGAAGCAACAGCAACGCCAGATGCGTCGAAAACGGGCCAGTTCCCGGCGCGAAGAAGCGATAAACCAAGGGTTTCATGGGCCGGACTTTAGCAGAGGATTAGACGGGTGCAAGTTTGGACAAAATAACGGGTCGAGACAGGGCTGTTTCTGGAGGTCGCAGCCGGTCACTCTCCGGGACCAATCTGTGTTCCGTCCTGAATCGGTGTGGAGTCCGTCCCTCACAGATTCGGGGCGGAACACAGATTGCCCGGCCATGGCCTTCTCTGTGTCCTCGGCGTCTCTGTGGTTCATTCCGTACGGTGACATTCAGCGAGGGTGATCAACCACAGAGGCACAGAGAGCGCGGAGATGGGAGATCGGAGATGGGAAATCGGGGAGGGGAGATCGGGGATCGACTGCCGGAGCTGCCCTGGTTGATGACTCTGCGGCCCAACTGGCGAACGAGGCCACCGAGGGCGCCTTCAATGAGCGAACGCAACAATTGCCAGAGCAGCGTCGCATACCTGAGCGCTTGCAACCGCCCGGTTTCCCGGTCCCGAATTTCGCCGTAGCTGAGCCGGCCCTGGCGCAGCATCGCCTCAAAGAGCGGCAGCTGCTCGGGTTGGTCTAGACTCCGCGCGGGATCGCGAATCACTCCACCGGCACCACCCGGTAGAAGCGGGCATTGGCATCGAGGGGCGGCATCTCAATGTATTCCACCACGCCATCCGGACGGACAATGAAGGTGGCGAGCTGCACCCAGGGGCCCTCCGGGTCCTGGGCGGCTTCCAGCCTGAAGGTCTGGCCGGGGGGTAAATCCTCGAAGCGAATCCGCACCTGGTCTTCCGGCAGGACTTGCACTGCGGAGCCGTCCGGGGGAGGCAGTGGCGCGGGCGCCAGCAGAACCCGCACCGTGCCCTCGGCGGTGGTGCTGTCGGCGGCTTGCAGGGTGTAAGTGAAGCGATCGGGCTGATCGGGGCCCGCGGGTGGCGTGTAACGATATTGGCCACCGCCGAGATCCGTGATGGTGCCCCCGTTATCGCTGCTGGTGGCCACGTTCACGACCGCGAGCGGCGCCACCCCCAAGTCGTTCACCAACAGGGAACTCGCGCTGAATTCCACCGGCTCGCCGGCGGTCCGCGTAATCAGGTCTTCCAATGCGTGCGCACTTTGATCGGGATAAGCCATCACGGGCGTCAACAGAAAACCGGGAGCACCCCCGTCGCCGCTGTCCCGCCTGGTCGAACCGACAATCTGGCCGGCATCGTTCATGCCGCGGGCGTAGGCCAGGCGGAATTCCCCGGTGCCGCCAATCACCAGGTCTTCCAAATCGTACATTTCGAAATTATTGAAAGTGGTCGGCAGCACGCCCGGCGCCACCGTGCGGTCACGCACCAAGATGGCATGCCCGCCGTCCTCCGCCCGGCGGTAGCCCACCATTTCCCGACGATTGTTCATGGCGTCAATGTTGAAGCCCTCTCCATCATCGTGAATACCGAACAGCACCGGCGGCCGTTCGAGGAGCTTGTGGGTGATGCCATTGGCGTCAATCAGGTAGAGCTTGGTGGGGGCATTGGTGGCCCAGTGCCGCCCGATAATGTCTCCCAGATCATTGACCACGTCCAACCAGCCCCACGGTTCCGCCGGCGTCAGTGCCAGTCGCGGATCCAAGGTGTCCATCGCCTGCCGGCGCAGTGGCCGCACGGTCGGGTCAAAACGCCAGCCAGTGGCTTGGGTGGGATTGAAGTTTTCCTCCTGGAAATAACTCAAGCCCACGATGAGTCCCGCATTGTTAATATCCAGGATGGTGGCCCAGCCTTGGTCAATGGCGGGCGGGAGCGGTGATGTGCCCGTCAACGGCCCCAGATGTGACCAGCCTTCGGCAGGAGTGTAACGGAACGAGTAGCGCGGTTGGCCAAAGAGTCCCATGGCGCTTTCGGTGGCGATGATTTCCCCGCGATTATTCAGGCGCGCAATATCTATAAAGGGATGTCCCGCGGGTGTCCCCAGATTGGTGAAATTGGCCGGGGCGTACGGGGGTGACCAGACTTGGACCGTACGCGGACCCTCAAACCAACGTGGGCCATATTGTATCCCCACCACGTCCCCCTGATCGTTGATGGAATAGGCCTGGCTAAAAGGTGTTCCAGACGGCGTCAGACGCAATGGAGTGCCGTTGGTCCAGACGGTGGCTCCTGAATCGGTATCCCCCACCACCACGCCGGAATTGTTGATGGCTTCCGGCCCGGCAGAATGATTCGTCTCAGACGCCCACAGCCAGGTCACGGTGTAGAGCACAGGCGAAACTGTCACCCGGGTTTCATTGGTGATCGTGTAATACGGGTCGGACACCTCCACGCGGTAAAGTCCGGCGTCGGCTGTGGTGACTCCCGTCCGCGAGTAAGTGCTGCCGCTGCTTGGGACCAACGTACCATCGTGGTACCACCGATAGGTCAGCGGCCCATTGGCGCTGACGACCGCCACTTCGAGAGAAAGGTTGTCACCCGGGAGCAACTGTTGGGGTTGGAGCACCTGGGTGAAGTACGGTCGCGGCCCTGTCACCGTGACCGTCACCGTGTCACTCGTTGTCGTTCCGAATGGGTTGGCAACTTCCACCCAATAGACGCCGCTGTCCCCGGCGGCTGCCGAAGCAAACGACAAAGTCGCCGCAGTTTCTCCCGACAGCGGACCGACACCCTGTTTGAACCATTGGTACGTGAATGGCCCGGCGCCGCTGACATTGACGCTCAAGTTGCCTCTCTCACCGGCAACCAAAACCAAGGGTTCAGGTTGCTGGGTAATTTCCGGCGGTGCAACTGAAAGTACTTCGATGTTACCCAGAAATGCCACCACGCCGTCCACTGGCGCCAAAATTTCCCACTGAATCTCGGTGAAGCCGGTGCCGAGCGCGATTTCATAACCAGTCCAGATTTCTCCGCTGGTCCCGGGAGCGGTGCCGATGACGATAGGATTTTGCAAATCGCCATCCAGACTTAATCCGAAGGCCTCCTCGGGTGTCGCGCCGTTGAGCCGCAGCCAAAAACGCAGCACCATCGGCGTGGGCGCGTCATAGTCCATGAACACCGCCGCCAATTCGCCGGCCTGTAAAACCGGGGTGCGGCCGCAAGCCGCCGTGCCGGCGGGAAAACCATCGGCGTACGTGCGGTACCACGGTCGAATTGGATAATAGCTATCTCCGGATAACCACGACCAATCGGTGTAGTACCAATCCTCATCCGGTTGGTTGACCGCCGCGGCAAAATTATCCAGAACACCAAAGTTGTCGTCCACGGAAATAATTGCGTCGTCGCTGGTTGCACTGCGACCCAGCGCGTCGGTCACCTCAATCCAGTAGGCGCCGGCGGAGTCATTCTGGATCGGCACGTCGAAAGAGTAAGTGGAACTGGCCACATCGGAAACCGTTTGCAACAGCGTGTCGCCACGGTAAAGTTGGTAACGGAAGGGAGTCTCCCCAAGGACTCCAATCGTCAGGTGCGCGGTGTCGTTTATGGTAAAATCACCCCCTTGCGGTTGTTGCAAAATCTCCGGTTTGGAGGCAACGAAGATCTCGAATTCATCGACATAGACCTGACTATTCGGATAGTCCCAGTCCTCCCATCCCGGCAGCCATTCGAGTTCATGCCAGCCGGAGTCGAGTTGTAACACCACCTTTTGCCAACCTGAATCGTCTTCTACCGCCTCCAACAACTCTTTTTCAACGCCGTCCACCTGAAAGCTTAACTCGGCGTCCATCGCCCGCCACCAAAAGGAAATGGTGGCCGGGCCGCGCACGGCGGTGCGCAACGAACCTGGCGCGAAATCCGTGAAGCCAGCGGCATCTTCGCCGTCATGGGTTACCACGCTTTGACTGGTCCACCAAACGTCATAGGGGGATTCCTGCCGCCACCCCACGGTTGGATTATCCAGGGCTGCGGCCAAGTCGATTCCAAGGCCAACTTGAACAACGACCGGATCACTCTGCACCCCCCCCAGCCCATTGGTGATGGAGACAGTATAAACTCCCGGAGTGTCAACCATGCGCCCATACAAACTGAGAAAAGTTCCGGTATAAATCGTGTACGGATCTTCATCGACCACCTGACCGTCACGCCGCCAGGTAATCATAAAAGGCGGCGTTCCTTCAAAATCCGCCTCCAAATAGCCGTAATCGTAGAGCGACAGATTCACGTCGTCCGGCGCCGAAGTGATCATGGGCGGTTGATCGCCCAGACTGATCCAATGTTCCGAGCTCCGGGTGGCGCCCAAGGCATTGGAAACGACGACGGCATAAACGCCCTCATCGGCGGCGGAGAAATGGGGCAACACCAGCGTGGCGTCCACCTGGCCCGGAAGCGGCGCTCCATCCTTTTCCCATTGGTACGTGAACGGAGGCGTGCCGGAAGGTTGAGCCACCAGCTCCACTTGGGCGCCGGCCCAGACTTCGTACGGCCCTTCAATGTAGATGGAATGTGGCGGCGTTGAGGTAATCACCGTCGTGATGTAATTGGTGACCACTCCTAACGCATTGGAAGCAACAATCGTCCACGTTCCCGCCGAGTTGGTTTCCGCTAGAGGCGAAGAGAAATATCCCGACAAGCGCGGCGCATCATTGGCCATTAATTGGGGAACCTGAGTATAATAAGACCACGAAGAATCCGGTGGATAGGCATCGATCCGCATTGGTTTTGCGCCCAGCACCGGGACATTAAAATTCAACCGGTAACCTTCGCCCGCCGTCAGTTGGCTGGGCCAGGATGGAAAGAATACCGGAGCGCCGCTGGCTTCATGGACGACTACCTCGTCCACATAGGCAAAGTTGTCGGTTGCCTGACCCGCCCAGTCAGAATTCTGCCATAGAAACTCCAGTGTCGCGGGGCCGGGAGGTAATTCCACGGCCAAGGGCTGCCATTCCCCGCCCGGGAAGTCGCGGTAGATCCACTGATCGTTTGCTTGGAGGAGGTATGGACTGACGTAGTTGGTCAATCCGTGGCGGCGCCAGAATGTCACCGTCCCTGGGCCGCTCAGACTTTCAGTGCGCAAATGGGCGGTGTGGCCAGTTGGCAGCGTCCCGCTCCGGGCTGCGTCCACTCCGTCGTGGGTGACGGCCGTCTGCCCGCTCCACTCGCCGCCCGTGCCGGTGACCACTTTCTCCTGCGTATCCGTAACCCAGGTGCTCCAAAGAATGTCGGTGGTGTCCAAAGCCTCCGGCAGCGTCTGGGAAATAACCGGTAATGCCGGGAGCAGCAAAGCGACCGTTATGCACCGCGCCACCGCGCCTATGGTCCAAGTCCGCCAAACACTGCTTGGCCGGATGGTCCTGGATGGGGGTCGGGACTGATTCACGCTGAGGTTCATTTGAGGTTGCGTTTTCATTGCCTGTCTCCGTTGGGTCTATTGATTAACAAGTATTCCAGTCGTTCCAGCCGCTGTTTCAACTCGGTGTTTTCGGTTTCCAATTGGTAAATCCGCTCCGCCGCCGCCTGAGTTTTTGCCTCCAACTTTTGATTCAGCCCCTGGATGGCGGCCAGGGCCACGCCGTCGGCGTCCACCGTGGCGATGTGTTTGTCGTCCGTCCCCAAGTCGAACGCCGCATGGAAATCCTGCGCCATGGGGCCCAGGTGCGGGGTCTCCGCCTCCCCTTTGAAGTTCCAACGGCTGATCGGCAACGCCGCCACCTTCGCCAGCACTTCCTCCGGCGACACCGCCGCGAAGTTCTCCTTCAACTGCCGGTCACTCGACGGATTAAACGATTTGGCTGTGACATCTCCGGCTTGGGTCACGGTCATCAGGGCAGTAGCCGTGCCGTTGGTGCTGTACTTGGATACTCGGAAATAGCGGTTGGGAACATCATCGGAGGGAATGCCCACGGTTAGAGCACTCGGTTCCATGAACAATCCCCAGCGACCGATGCCCGCCTTGCCAGGACCCGCGCTGGCGGCAAACGGGTCCCAGTCTCGCACAATGATGGGCGCATCCAGCGCGTGCAAATGAATGCCTTTGTCGGCTTGAATCCGGACGCCGTTCTGCGCGCGGATGTTGAACTCATTCCTGGCGGTGGAAGAGAAATCCGCGAAGCTCGAATCCGCCCAGACGAACGCGCCATCATGATTGGCCTTGGCCCGAAGGCCGGCGGCAAAGCTATACTCGCCAGCCGCCTCGTTCCGATAGCCACCGGGAATGGTGGCGTGGTGGGCGTTGGTCTGAATCGTGTTATTGGCGCCGCCGCCAATGGTGGAAGCCCAGGCGTTGGTCTGAATCGTGTTTTGGTTGCCGCCGCCAATGGTGGACTCGTAGGCGGAGCTCTGAATCGTGTTGCCCCAGCCGCCGCCAATGGTGGAAGCATCGGCGTCGAGCTGAATCGTGTTTTCACCGCCGCCGCCAATGGTGGAAGCATCGGCGTCGGGCTGAATCGTGTTTTTAACGCCGCCGCCAATGATGGCGTAGTCGGCGTTGGTCTGAATCGTGTTCATGTAGCCGCCGCCAATGGTGGAATCATGAGCGTTGGTCTGAATCGTGTTTGCGTGGCCGCCGCCAATGGTGGAGTAGTAGGCGTTGGTCTGAATCGTGTTGTCCCAGCCGCCGCCAATGGTGGAAGCCTCGGCGTCGGACTGAATCGTGTTTTCACCGCCGCCGGCAATGGTGGAAGCCCAGGCGTTGGTCTGAATCGTGTTCTGGAAACCGCCGCCAATGATGGCGTAGTCGGCATTGGTCTGAATCGTGTTGTTCACGCCGCCGGCAATGGTGGCGGAGCCGGCGTTGGCCTGAATCGTGTTGTCCCAGCCGCCGGCAATGGTGGAAGACTCGGCGTTGGTCTGAATCGTGTTGCCCCAGCCGCCACTGATGGTCGCGCCAAATGTCGCCACCGTATTGTTGGTTGCTCCACCAATCACGTTCGGCCGGCCGTTGACACCCGGTTCCAGCCGCAGTGCCCGCACTCCATTGACCCGGAACTCCAACGGTTGATTGTCCGTCGTCCCCAAAAATTGTCCCGCTCCCACACCGCTGTTTCCACTGAGTTTCCAGATATCCGTTCCGTTCACTCCGCCCACCGTCGCCGCGTTCACCCCCGTCAACCCGCTGCCGTCGCCGCTGAACACGTTCCCGGCATTGTTGAACGTCACCGCCCCGGAATATATTCCGCTCAACTGCCCGGAGGAGAGCGTCCCCACGACGCCGACGGCATCCACCTGACGGGCATGCAGGGCATAAGGCGTGGGCGTGATGACTTGTCGCGGCGTCAAGGTGGTGAACGGGCCGCCACCAGTGGTCACTTCCAGTTGCAACCACCGGTCTGCCCCGGAAAACTGCGCGCCAAAATCCAACGACAGCGTGAACAAACCGTTCGTGACCTCCAAGGTCACGGTAGTGGGGGAATTGCCGGCCAGGAGCACCCCATTCGTCGCCGCATCCCAAAGCGTTGGTTTGAAAGTCGCACTGCCGTTAAAGGGCGTGCCGTCGCTGTCCAATCGTCCTTGATACGTGAACGCCGTGCCCTGGGCCAGGGCGGTCCCCGTTGGCAGGCTGAAGGTGAGGCCCAGCACCAAGCTGAGCAGGGATAGTGTGATTCTCATAGGTTTTTGTGATTTGGTTGACCTCGGTTGACCGGGCTTCAAGGTTTGAAGAGCCGATAGAAGCGGTTGCCCGTGGGCGAACTGATGATGACCATCTTGTTCGTGCCGTCATCCACCGGAGCCGTCACCACGTTGCTCCAGTTCACACTCGTCACACTGTTGGTATTCTGTTGCAGTATCCAACCGGTTGAGGGTGAGGCCCACCAGACCGCCACGGTGTCGGTGGCTGTGCGGGCAATGGAAAGCAACGGCGCGCCGGGCGTTTGCACCGCCGTCAACGCCCAGAACCCGCCCGTCACCGAATATGCTCCACCAGTCATGGCGGTGCTGCCGGCATCCGGTTGGCCGATCGTGCCGGTGACCGCATAGACGCCGCCGGTGCTGGTGCCGCCGCCGCCGTCTATGGTCCACCAGTCAATCGAGTAGCTCTGCGCGAACGACACGCTCAGGCTGAGGAGCAGAAGAGCCACAGAGACACCGAGACGCTGAGGCAGAGACGGCCGTTGATTGCCTGTTGTTCCAGACGTTGGCAATGCGGGTAACCGCCACCTTCCATTCTCCATCTTCCATCTTCGGGTTTTCATTTCGCACCTCCGCTTGTCTGCGCCAGCAACAACCGTTCAAGCCGCTCCAAACGCGCTTTCAACTGCGCGTTCTCCGTTCGCAATGCAGTTGCTTCCGTCTCCAGTTTCTGATTCAAGCCCTGGATGGCGGCCAGGGCCACGCCGTCGGCATCCACCGAGGTGATGTGCTTGTCGTCCTCGCCCAGACCAAACGCCGCATAAAAATCCTGCGCCATGGGGCCCAGGTGGCGGATGGATGGGTCCTGGCTCTTCAGGTTGTAATCCAGCACGGGCAGCGCGGCCACCTTGGTGAGGATCTCCTGCGGATCAACCGCGTGGAAATTTTCCTTGGCGTTGCGGTCACTGGTCGCGGCCCAGGCATTGCCACCCGGCGGCAGATACACCCCCACGCTGGCAGCCGCATTGGCATAAAACCACACACCTCCTGAGGCGCGAACCTGAAATTTATTGTCGCCGGAATAACCAAAGTTATCGGGATTGGCATCGCTCCAAACAAATGAACCGTTGCCCAAGGCTTTAGCATGGAGTCCACCGGCAAAGGAAAAATCTCCAATGGCGAAGTTGTTATAGCCACCGGCCACCGTGGAAGCATAGCCACTGGCGGTGTTACTCCCGCCGCCCGCCACCGTTGAATCGCGACCACTGGCGGTGTTGTCCGAGCCACCGGCTACGATCGAAGCACCGCCGCTGGCGGTGTTGCCCGAGCCACCGGCTACGACCGAACCTTCGCCACTTGGGGTGTTGGCAAAGCCGCCGCCCACCGTCGCATACGTGCCTCTGGCCTTGTTCTGAAAGCCGCCGCCCACCGTCGAAGCCCAACCGCTGGCGGTGTTGCCCAAGCCACCACCCACGGCACCATAGTCCGCAGTCACACTATTCGTAAGGGAATATCCAGAATAATTGGTCGTGCCGCCGCCAGCGATCGTGGCTCCGACCACATTATTGGAAACATAATTCACCGGTGATCCAGCGATGATATTGGGGGCGTCGGTGCTGCTAGGCTCCAAGCGCAACGCGCGCTGGCCGTTGACGCGCAATTCCAGCGGTTGGTTGTCCGTTGTCCCCAAAAACTGGCCTGATCCCACGCCGCTGTTACCGCTCAACTTCCAGATATTCGCCCCGCTCACGCCACCCACCATCGCCGCGTTCACCCCCGTCAACCCGCTGCCATTGCCGCTGAAAACGTTGCCCGTGTTGTTGAACGTCACCGCCCCGGAATATGTTCCGCCCAACTGCCCGGAGGACAGCGTGCCGGACAATTGGCTGACTGGCAGCACCCCGCTCAAGTTGCCCGCCACGATCGCGTAGGGTGTCGGAGTCAGGTTTTGCGCTGGTTCGAGCACCGCAAATCCGTTGGCTCCGTCATTGAACCAGATTCGCAACTGCAAATCCGGCTGGGCAAACAATGCGGCATCCAGCGCGCCCATGTTCGGCAGCGCCGTGTCGCCCAGCATCACCGTGAAGAGGCCCTTGGCCACGTTCACGTTCACGGCGGCCGTCGGTTCGCTCCCCGCCACGCTCGTTCCGTCGTTGCTCCAATACGTCGTGTAGGCAATGTTCGGCGGCGGCGGCGCAACCGTCACCGTCGGTGTGGAGGTATAGCCCGAACCGGGGTTGTCCACGGTTATGGCGGTCACTGCGCCGCCGCTGATCGTGGCATGGGCGACCACCCCGGAACCGCCGCCGCCGGAAACGGTCACCGTCGGGGCGGTGGTGTAGCCGCTGCCGCCGGAGACGACATTGATCAGGGTAATAAACCCGCCGCTGGGCGGTTGGGCCGTGGCCGTGGCCTGATGGCTGAAGTTGGTGCTGGTGACCAGGGCAAATTTAAACTGGCCGACGCCGTTGAAGTCCGTGCCGTTGGCCGTCACGCGCCCTTGGTAGGTGAACGCCGTGCCTTGGGCGTGGCAGGTGGAGAGTTGCGGGTGAACGGTGAGGATCAATACCAAGAGGATGATCAGAACGGGAGTTTTGGTTTTCATGCCGGAATTTGGGTTTGAAGCATTTTGCCAACGGATTCAGTTGCCAATCGTGACAGGCCGATCCGGGAACGCGTTCAACGTAACCGGGCTGGAGATGGTCTGTGCGGGATAGGAAGGCGTGATGCCACTGACCCCACCATTCAAAATGACGGTCCCGCCGGCGACGGTGAATCGAATGGCATCGGGAATGGTCGGATACGGCAGTTCATAGGATCCATCCGTGAGCCAGATGTTACTGTTGGTGCCGGCAAAGGTGGTAGCAGCTTTGAGCGCGCCGAGAAAGGACAGGGGCAGTTGTGTCATGCCAAAACCATAATTGGTATCGAATCCGGGCGTGCCGCGATCCTGGGCCATGCGAATCAAAAGGTCGCGCACGCCGGTACCGGTGATGCGGGTGGGGTTCATGCTGCGCACCATGCCGGCGGCGCCTGCGACGTGAGGCGCCGCCATGGAAGTGCCAGTCATGAGGCTGTAAGTTCCACCGGCGCTCGGCGTTTGAAAGTTCGTGGTGACGGTACTCAGGATCGCGGTACCGGGTGCCGCGAGCGTGATCGCTGAACCATAGTTGCTGGAAGGATGGAGCGTATCGTTAGCCCCTTCCTGAGTGTTGCTGACGATGATGGGCCAGGTGTGAGCGGTCCACCCGGCGGATGATGGACTGGCCAGGATGTTCGTCCCGTCGTTGCCGGCGGCGCACACGACGATCACCCCGGCGTTGCGCGCACTGTCCAGGGCGCTTTGCATGGCGGCGCTTACCGGCACCGCCTGCGCGAAACTGCAATTGATGACAGAGGCGCCGTTGGCAATGGCATCGTTGATGGCGTCAGTCTCGGAGCCGATGAGATACTGGTTCGTGCCATCCCAGACGGCGCACCCCATTGCCATGATGCCGAGTTGAGCGATGCCGGCGATACCAAGGTTGTTATCGCGAATGGCCGCGACGATGCCAGCCACGTGCGTGCCATGATCAATGCTAGCGCCGCCCCGTGCATCCCGCATCGCATCGCCACTGGCGTTCCCGGCGAAACCTTTTTGGTAAACAATGCGGCTCGCCAGATCGGGATGCGTCAGGTCCACCCCCGTGTCCACCACTGCGACGCGCAAGTTTGTGCTGGCTTGCGCAATCTCCCAGGCATTCGTGGCGAGAATCCGCCTAGGCGCCCATTGGTTCGACCACTGGGAATCGTTGGGTTCGTACGTTGGCGCTTCCAAGGTGTTGAGGCTGGCCCATTCCACATCCGGGTGCTTCCGCAGCGCGACGACAACTTCCGCCGCGTCGGCGCCCGGGACGAGCAGGGCCGTCAAGGTTCGCGCCATGGCGGGCACTTCGTTTCCGCCCGCGCGGATCGCTGCGGGAAGCGGTTCACCGCGGAGCCAGTTGGCGGCGGCCAGATGATTTCCAATCACGGCACTCACGGCCGGGTGCAGTGCCGCGATACGGGCAACATCCACCCTCCGTCGTTGCAGGCCGGTGGAAGAGAGCGCGCTGGCGACGTCGGCCTTGAGGCAGAATTCAATCTCATCCTTGATGTACGGTTGCCCGGTGGGCAGATGCCCGAGGGAGCGCACCGCGGCGGACGCCACACCGGTAGCCAGCAGAAGAACCAGAAAGGTTGTTTTCATAGCAACTATCCTCCCCGGGCTCATTGCAGCGAGACCAGCACCAGCACCGTGCCGGTGCCGGCCTTCAATCCGGTCATGGCCTTGCCGAGGATCGCCCCTTGCGCGCGGGCGTGGTCGGTTACTTTCATGGCGCAGCCGGGCGTCTCGGAGGTCGTGAGTAAATCGCCGGCTCGGATCGGACCGTTCGCGGCATCGGCCAGCACATACACCCGTCCGCTCAGGGCCACATTGCGGCTGCCCTCCAACACGCCTTCCTGATGCAGACTGATGCCTGGATTCACCCCGTTCGCGCCGCTGACAATTCCCGCCACGCGCGTGTCATAGGCGTGAGTACTGAGTCTTAGCTTCCCCGGGTGCTCATCGTCAATGATCACGACCGAACCGGGAACAACCTCCGCCTCCGCCGCGCTGAACTCGAACGGCTCCGCCACGTCGGCGCCGCCGCGAATGGTGATATTCTTCACGCTGACGTTGCCCGAGTTTGAGAGTTTCATGTAATTATTGGGGTTGGCGCCGTTTACGTAACTTTCGGCTTCAAAAAACAGATCTCCGCCCACCCCCTGGATGCGCGACCGAGCGTAACCGGCGTTGTCGTCCAGAAACGTCAGGAAGGGTTGATAGCCGATCAGACGCACCGCATCCTGGCCGACGACCTCAAGTTTTCCCACAGGCGCCGACGAGCCGATACCCACATTGCCGCTGTTAGCCAGTTTGAGGAACGAGAACGGTTTCGACCCGTTCATGTAGCTCTCCGTAAAGAGATTCAAATCACCACCCACGCCTTGGATGCGTGATTTTGCGTAGCCAGCGTTGTCATCGTAAAAGGTCAGGAACGGGTTGTAGCCGATCAGACGCACCGCATCCTGGCCGACCACCTCAAGTTTTCCCACAGGCGCCGAGGAGCCGATACCCACATTGCCGCTGTTGGCCAGTTTGAGGAACGAGAATGGGTTCGACCCGTTCATGTAGCTCTCCGTAAAGAGATTCAAATCACCACCCACGCCCTGGATGCGTGATTTTGCGTAGCCGGCGTTGTCATCGTAAAAAGTCAGGAACGGGTTGTAGCCGACCAGGCCGAGCGCATTCTGCCCGGCGATTTCCAGCATGTTATTGTTCGGGATCGTCGTGTTGATGCCGACATGCCCGTTGGTGGTGAGCGCCATGACCTGAGACCAGGTCGCGCCGGTTTTACGGTAGAAACCCAGGTTGCCGGCATCATTGCCCACGTGCAACAGCCAGGAGCTGTTCCCCGTCACCGGCCCGCCGGTGAACCGAAGCGTTGGCTTGTCGCCGGCCAACTGCAAGGCGCCATACTGACCATTCCAGTTCCCAACCACATCCAGCCGCGATGGGGGCGTGGTTGTGCCGATGCCCACGTTTCCTGTCGCGTAATAGGCGTTGCTGCCATTGAGCGACCAGATCCCGCTTCCGCCAGCACCCGCTGACGCAATGGTCAGCGTGTTGCCGCTCGGCGTAATCACCACATTCGATCCGGCAGCCAGGGTGACGTTGTCTTTGAGAGAGTTCAGGCTTTTCACAACCGAACCAGCCGTCACGTCTGACGACGTGCCTGCATATAGCGCATACGGGGCCGGTGTGAGTTGCTGTCGCGGCGTGAGTGTGGTGAAGGCGGTGTCGCCATTGGTGCGCACGGCGATTTCCAGCCAGCGCGCGCTGCCGTCAAACACGCCCGCGCCCGGATCGAGTGTGACGGTGAAGAGCCCGTTGCTCACGGCGGTGGCAGTGGTGGTGATGGCGTTGCCTTTCTGCGCGCCGCCGGTCAGGGCATCGTAAACGATCAGGCGCAGGTCGTAACTGCCGTTGGCCGGGTTGCCACCGTCGTTGAGTATACCCTGGTATGTGAACGCCGTCCCTTGGGCCAGGGCGGTCCCTGTTGGCAGGCTGAAGGTGAGGCCCAGCACCAAGCTGAGCAGGGATAGTGTGATTCTCATAGGTTTTGTGATTTGGTTGACGTTGGTTGACCGGGCTTCAAGGTTTGAAGAGCCGATAGAAGCGGTTGCCCGTGGGCGGACTGATGATGACCATCTTGTGCGTGCCGTCATCCACCGGAGCCGTCACCACGTTGCTCCAGTTCACACTCGTCACACTGTTGGTATTCTGTTGCAGTATCCAACCGGTTGAGGGTGAGGCCCACCAGACCGCCACGGTGTCAGTGGCTGTGCGGGCAATGGAAAGCAACGGCGCGCCGGGCGTTTGCACCGCCGCCAACGCCCAGAACCCGCCCGTCACCGAATACGCTCCACCGGTCATGGCCGTGCTGCCGGCGTCCGGTTGGCCGATGGTGCCGGTGACCGCATAGACGCCGCCGGTGCTGGTGCCGCCCCCGCCGTCTATGGTCCACCAGTCAATCGAGTAGCTCTGCGCGAACGACGCGCTCAGACAGAGCAGCAGAAGAGCCACAGCGACGCCGAGGCGCAGAGGTTGGACGAACCAGTCTTGGCGGGTTCCGACCGGTAACAAATGGGTCACCAGCCGGCACCAGTCGGCGAGCGCGCTGGCTGCCGTTCCGGAGTTTCCGGTGTCCCCGATTTTTTTGAGCTCAACTTTCCAGTTTTTCATAAGGCGCATCCGTGTTGTGTTCTTGCCATGGGTTTCAGTTGCAAGGTCGAGGTTTACCAGCTCACATCCGCCGCATCCACGCGCGCCACCCAACGGACTGTCGTAGAGAAGCCTGAACTGCTGGTATTTCCGTTCGCATTGATGACCATGCGGTTGCCGGCCAGGGCGAGAGTGGCCGACCAGCCCGCTGGATCAGCGCCCAACGTGGTGATGGTCGGACTCCCCACAAATGTTGCGGTTCCATTCACGTCCTTGACGACGCCGGTAAAGTGAAATCCGAGTGAATCCGTGCCCGGTGGCACGTTCGGGTCGGCCGAGCCACCAGCAGAATGTCAAAAGCCAGCGTTTGATTGGGTTGGATGGCGAGCATAGTGCCACCACCGTCCAGTGCCATTTTGGTCGCCGGGGTGGTGGGATCGGTCACCCCACGTAGGATGAAGATCGAGTGTTGCGCATCGCCGGGATTGACAAACATGCCCGCGGCAAGCGCCAGTTGCCCGTATTGCGATGGTTTTGCTTCCCGTCCGCCCGGTACGGTGGCGTAAGGACCGTCGCTCAGGTTATTCGCGCCGCCCTCGATGGTCGCGGCTTCCCTGTGGACGCAATTACCCACGCCGCCACCCACGGTGGCGTGCTGGCTCAAAGCGCCATTCTCCTCCCCGCCGCTGACAGTGGAAGCGGAAAAGTCCGCCGTGTTGTAAAAGCCGCCACCCACCGTCGCCGATTCACCCAGCGATTGGTTGCCGGTGCCGCCGCTGGCGGTGGCCCATTTTCGCAAGGCGGTGTTTCGTTCGCCGCCGCCCACGGTGGCGGACTCTCCGTCAGCGGAGTTTTCGCGTCCGCCGCTGATTACGCTCCAACTGCCGGACGCGCGGTTGGTGAGCAGCGTCCCCAGGTTCGGATCCAATCCGCCACCGCCCGCAATGGTGGCGGCATAACCACTCACATGGTTGTAGCCGCTGCCCGACGCCGTGGCAAACGTGTTGGCGGCCAGATTCAATCGGCCGCCACCGACGACGCTCCAATTGCCCAGCGCCTGATTACCGTAAATGTCCATCGGGGTCGGACCAATGCCGCCGCCGCCCCCGACCACCGCCGCGTAACCGTGAGCTTGGTTGTAGCTGCCGCCCGCAATCGTGCCGAACTCGCCCGTCACGCCATTGAGCTTGCCCCCGCCAACGGTGGAATGATTTCCCTGGGCAATGCCCGCTTCACCACCACCAATCGCTGCCTGCTGACCGACGGCGAAGTTGCCGACGCCGCCGCCAACCACGGAGTTTGTGCCCACCGTATTGCCGGTGCCGCCGCCAATGACGCCATGATCGCCGATGGCTTGATTGGGAAAGGCATTTTTCCCGCCGCCACCGATCACGTTGCCCGAACCGCTGGCACTATTGACGGAATGACCCCCAATCAAGTTCGGCGTGCCGCCCGCCGGCACGCTCGGTTCGACCAGTAGCGCGCGTTGGTTGTTGACACGCAGTTCCAAAGGATTGGGATCGGCAGTGCCGAGGTAATCCAGGCCCGGCGCAATGCCGAAGTTGCCGCCCGTCTGCCAAAACCGATCCGCTGTCAGACCGTTCAAAGCCCACGCATTCACGCCGGTCAGACCCGAACCATCCCCTTGAAAGCTACCGTGGAATTGATTGCCCCAATCAGTGAATTGCACGCTGCCCGGATAACCGCCCAGCAGGGCGGAAGCGGGCAGTGACCCCACGACGCCGGCGGCATTCACCTGTCCGGCGTGAATGGCGTAGGGCGTGGGCGTGATGGCCTGTCGCGGCGTCAAGGTGGTGTACGAGCCGCCACCGTTGGTGCGCACGGCGATTTCCAGCCAGCGCGCGCTGCCGTCAAACACGCCCGCGCCCGGATCGAGCGTGACGGCGAACCAGCCGTTGTTCACGGCGGTGGCGGTGTTGGTGACGGCGTTGCCTTTCTGCGCGCCGCCGGTCAGGGCATCATAAACGGTCAGGCGCAAGTCGTAACTGCCGTTGGCCGGGCCGGTGCCGTCGTTGAGCATTCCCTGGTAGGTGAACTCCGTGCCTTGGGCCCAACTGGTGGGGGCCAGTAGAAGCGAAACGCCCAACAGCGATATTGCGGTCAGGACTGATATAGTTTTCACGACAGTTAATAAACGGATTAAGTGACGCTTAACATAGACGAGGCTTTGCCCGAAGCAAATGAAATTTCTTATGGCGGGCGCCTGTTTAGCTGTGGTAGAGGCTGCCGGCTGGCTCCGGTTTGGCCGGAGGAACCGGGCAAGGGGAAGGCGGGGTGAGGTCAGGCCGTCATGGCGGGGCCAAATGAAGGGAAGCCGGGAAGCTATCTCAAAATGCTGGCGTCCGCCGATGGCGCCGATCCATGCCGACGAGGCCGGGAAAAACCGGAGGAAGCGGTGCCATCGGCGGATTCGGTTGCCGGCGGTTGCCGGCGACACTCATTGATGAGATGGCAATTGATTCCCGGTGCGGTCCCGTAACAAAATTTCAGGTGTTTTTTGCCGCTTTAGCCGGTTTGGAGAAAAGAATGCCGTCG
>MWFF01000015.1 GCA_002071485.1 Verrucomicrobia bacterium ADurb.Bin006
TCCGAGACGGTCAACTCTGTTTAACGGCGAGTTCCCGACGAAGCCGTATAGGTTCATCCCCCCGCGTTCCCCGATGGGGTCTCTGTTTGGCCACCTTCCGGTGCTCGGGTTGTAATACCGATAACCGTAGTAAATCAGGTCAGACTCATCATCCTGATACTTGGTCGAGAACCGGAAGGGATTGGCTTTGGCCATCGGGCCGGTGGCGCGGAGGGGTTCACCGAAGGGGCCATACTCGTATTGGGCGGCCAGCCCGGAGCCATCTGCTTTGACCAAGGCGGTCACATTGCCATTGCCATCATGCGCGCAGAAGTGCGAACCCTGGCTGGCATCGGTGATGGCCAGCAACCCGCCCACGCCGCCCGCGCCTTGCATCGTCCCGCTCAAATCCAAGCCCCACAGGTAAGACTGGCGGACGGACGATGCCGGATTGAGGCTGGCGAGCAAGTTCCAGCCGTCATACACGTATCGCACGTCGTTGGTGGGGTTGCCGCTCCAGGTCGGGTTGTTCCACACCCGCTGCCGGATGCGCCGCCCTTGGTGGTCGTAGTCGAACTGCAACGAAATCTGCGGCCCCACGCCAGTCGCGGCCGCCAGCTTCACCAGCCGGTTCTCCGCGTCCCAGGTGTACGTCCACCGGCCGTCGCTGGTCAGGTTGCCATCGGCGTCATAGATGAAGGTTTCCGGATTCTGCGCCAGCAACAGACGGCCTGCGCTGTTCGTCACAATGTCCGCCCCGAAGTGATTGCTCAGCGCGGCCACGCTCGTGATGGTGAGCCACAGCGCCCCCGTGTTGTTGTTGAACAACATTTCCCCGCGGAAATAATCCCCCTGGCGCGTCGTCGGCGTGTAGAGCGCAAAATTGTCCTGGCTCCACAAGCTCACCGTCGCGGTATTCGTTACTGTACCCAATACGTTCACAAAGCCCGGCACGGTGCGGCTGGTGTATTGGTTCAACAACTTCATGCGTGAGTGCTTCTTGCCCATTTCAACTCAAACCAGCGAAACATTCAACCTAAACTTCGCAGCACCTAAGATGCGCAGCAGGCGCGGGTGGTCGACCAACTCCGGCGCGGCCTGAGCGCCGCCAGATTCCTTACATCTTTTGGCGGGACAGCCGGGCGTTCAGTTTCTTCCTTGCAGCGGCACAGCAATAGCGTTGGAGGCGAATAAAGCATTCACAGCTTTTACGACATCCGGTTTTAACGAGTATTCAGATTTCCATGCCGCGCCAGTCTTGGCGTCCAGCTTCTCCACACCAGCAATCACAAAGGCAACGAATTCAGAACGTGGCACGGCGTCCATCCTTGCTTTCTCCTGCACGCGCTTGTGTCGCTCGTAAGCGAGCGACAGTTCTGCATAAGCCGAATCCACCTGGCCCGCACACAGCAGCATGTAGCCAAGCTTTACCCGCGCAATGTAGAGCAACAGGTCAACGTCACGATATGTCTCCACCCTGTGCTCGGTTCTTTCCAGAAAGCCAATGTAGCGAATCAGTGTGTTTGTGACTTCACCGAACGGCCGGCTCGTATAGCACCCGTAGGCGTCCTGCATCTGGTGGTCGATATCCTGCACCAAACGCTCGGACGGAGACGGTCGGCAAGCGTTGAACGCCAAGATGACGACACAGGCGCTGAGAATAGCCGTGATGCCGATCGCCCTCCTACTTGTTAATGTACTTTTCTGGATGCTCAAATTCATCGGCATGCTCTGTTTGACACCTCGGCGCTGCTCCCTCCGCTGTAGCACGGTCTTGGAATGCGGATGGATTCAGCGGATGAGCTTCTGCACCTGTCGGTTTGCACTGTCTCGGTTCAGTATTCCCCGGTGACCAGTGGTACTGGCTGCACGTCCCGCGAAGCTGCTTGATCTTTCCGCCGAGTCCACCGCAATGCCCTTTCATGCATATCAGATATGCCAAGACGGTGTACAGCTTGATGCCATTCTGGTACTCCTCGAGATCCTTTGCGGTCTTTGTTGTGATGGCCAACACGACACCTCCCACTTGACCAACATAGCTTCCTTGCCGCTTGCAGGCCCACAGCGCCTTCTTAATTTTCTTGCTCATTTCATCAACGACATTGGGATCACCGATATTCTGTTCACCTGGGAGCAACACCGAGGCGTATTCTCCAGTCAGCTCCGTTGCTCCCTCCTTATCGCATGGGTGGTCGCAACACGGCTTGTCCGAAGCATCCAGTCCCAAATAGTCAAAAAGGTTGAGCGGAGTGTTGCGGACAAACCCATACAAGTTCACACCGCCCCTTTCCCCGGTGGGATCTCTACTGAGCCACCTCCCCGTTGCCGGGCCGTAGTACCTGTACCCGTAGTACACCAACCCGGACTGATAATCGGTGTACTTGGTCGAGAACCGGATCGGGTTGACCTTGTCCATCGGGCCGCTGGCGCGGATCGGTTCGGCGAAGGGGCCGTAGTCGTACCGGGCGGTCACGGAGCCGTCGGCCGCTTTCACCAACGCCGCCACGTTCCCGTTGCCGTCGTAGGCGGCGTACTGCACCCCCGTCGGCAGCGTCTTGCCCTCGAACGTGCTC
>MWFF01000016.1 GCA_002071485.1 Verrucomicrobia bacterium ADurb.Bin006
GCTCCACACATCACGAGCAGGCAGCAAATTGTCGAGAAGCTGCTTTTCATAGAAGGCGCACGCTATTGGCCCAACGATCGAACTGAGCGACAGCCGCCCCGCCGGGATAACGCCCGTGACTTTCGACCACCAGAGCGCGCCGCCGAAGCCCGCGACTCCCGAACGGCGAAGCGGGGCGGCTGTTCGCTGCAGTGATCTTGTTAGCCCTTGCATTCCTCTTTCGTCTGAACCACACAAGCAACACTCCGCCTCCAACCAGCAACGCCAACGCCGAAGGCTCAGGCACTGCGCCTGCCATGATGGATTCACCCGGCGTCGCGGCCCAGGCCCAATCCGTCACAAACACATGCCCTCCGGGGATTGTGTCATCAATCCTTAGCCAACCAAAATGCCGTTCGCCATCTCCGGCCAAAAAATCGAAACCCATATACGCGGTGCGGTATGCAAACGGCCCAAAACAGCCGACATTCAAACATCCAGAAATCATGGAATTCCAGCCCATGTTCGGATTGGATTGGTCCACCCACACGCCAAGAAGCGGGTCGAGTGATGCCCCTACAGTTTCGCCTGCAAGCAAGGGCGTCAGCGAACTTCCCATATCCGGTGGCGTTGCTGGGTGAGCGGTTTGGCGGTTGCTGCCCAGCGGACTGACATAGGAAATCGCACCGTCGTTGGTGAAGCGGTAATCCGGGACACCGTCACTGTCCAAGTCGAAATCGTGAGCCCAAGGCACGCCGGAGATGCCTGAAAAAACTGTGGGTTGGGAGATGTAAATGATCGTGCCCTGCGCGAAGCTGCCGAGAGCAGAAAAGCTCCCGGCAGCCAGCATCATCGCCAAGATTTTCCACCGGAACATTGTCATGCTGCCACGCTACTCCACTTCGGCGACCTGGTAGAATCGCTGTGGTTGTGATGGCGAGAATGGCAGATTCAGGCTGACGTTTGTCCGCATCGCCGACACTTCGCCATCGAAGTTTGTCCAGCCAGGCCCTTCCACGTTGTCACGGTATTGCACCTGATAACGCTGGCCGACGACCGCCGACCATTGGAGTGTGATGAGGTTGCTGGCGGTGACGGCAATGTCAGTGATGACAAGCGGTGGCTTCGCCTGTGGCGTCTGGCCAGTCGTGAGAATCGAAACCCATTGCGGATTGTTGTTTTGCAGCGTGCCCTTGTGCGTTACTCGCACGGTGTATGTTCCAGCCGCCGCGTTCGTGATCATCACCTGCTCAACGTTGTCGAGCACATTGTCGCCCTTCGTCGCCGCCGCGCCGCGTGCGGCGGACGTTTTGTTCACAAGGTCAGGATTCAGCACCCACGGGAAATTCGTGCTGCCCGATGGGCCAAAGACGCGCAGGTCCAAATCGTTGATGAGCATCCGATTGGTCGGATCAATTCCGGTAGCCGGCGGAGTTCCGGGCGGGTCACTCCAGCAAATCGTCACCTTCAGCGTGTTGGTGCTGCCACTGACCACGACTGGAAACTCAATGTAGTTCGAGGACTGCAACAACACTTCCTTGATGTAAGCCTTCCACCCGTTGGTCGCGTTCAGCCCCAACAGATCAGTCGCCGTGCGGGTGTTCATCAAGCCCCAACCAAAAGCATAGTCCGGGCCTAGCGCCGGACCGCACTCATCTGCGGTGTGAATGACAAGGCCTTTGAAGCTGGCTGCCTGCAAGCGCCGGGCGTTCGGGTGTAACTGGCCGTAACGCTCGGCCAGAAGGTCAATCGAGCCAGTGACGGACGGGGCGGAGAAGCTCGTTCCGTTTGGACCGTTGGGGTAAAAATAAGAAGCATCTGAGCCATCAGCCGTCGTGACCACATTGACGCCGTTGGCGACCACATCAGGCTTGAGTCGTCCATCATCCATCGGGCCGAAGCTGCTGAAGGACGCCAATGTCACCCCTGCCGCGTTCGTGTAGCCTCCGACCAAATCGTTGACCGCGCCAACGGTCAGGACATTCTTCGCGCCACCCCATCCGTTCATCGTGTCGTAGCCGCCTTGATCCCCGTCTGGGTTGCGAACCGTCGTGGTATTCGTGACCCAAAGGCCGGTGGATGGATTGACCACCAGATGGGCTATCGGCTGGGTTGGCGGGACGTTTGTCCGGTCGTTGCCTGCTGCGAACACCGCCAAATACTCGGGGTGCGTGTAGGCGAAGGTATCCATATCCGCGCTTTCGGAAAGATAGATTCCAAACTTCCAGTCCTCGTTCTGGCTGTATGGCGTCCAGCCATACCAGCGCCACATTTGCACCTGATCGTCGAACTCCCATCCGCCCGCCGGTCCGTAGGAGTGATTCGACAAACGGAGACTGTTCGTGATTTCAGTCGGGATTTCCGTGAGCCTGCTGAACTGATCGTGCGTCCATACGGTCGCTGCCTGCGCCATCCCCGGAACAAGGCGGCCATAAGGCGAACCGAGATCGAGGCCACGGGCCGACAACACTCCTGCAACCGCTGTGGCGTGCCAATCGAGCGTCGTAGAGCCGTCGCGTTGCACGATTCGCCCTGACGGCGTGAACTCTTGGTGCGTTGTTCGAGTCGCGCCGCCATCCCAAATCCCAACGACAGTGTTGCTTCCCAGCAAATTCAGTCCGGCAACGCCGCCCGGCCACACTCTGTCGGTGGAGATTGTCCTTGCAGCATTGTAGGTCTGCGGAGCGAAGTAGAGCGGGATGTCGCCCTCGAACGAATCCAAGACCGCCTTTCGGCCGCCCTGCAAAATGTGAACCGGCTGGCTGTCTGGGTTCTCAGAAACTTTTGCCACGCGTTCGGCGTTCGCCCGGTCGCGTGCTTCCAAGTCAGGAATTCTCGTGGCAAGCGCCTCGTTGCGGGACTCCAACCAAGTGTCATACGACACAGGCGATTGCCGTGAATCTGCGATGGCGGCGTGCAATGACGCTGCAAACTTCAGCCTGTTCGCTTCCCACGCACGCGCCTGTGCCTCTTGGCGCGCGGCGCGCTCCGCCTCCGCCAACGCCGGATTGGCGGCGAGGGCTTTGGCGTGCTCAACGGCTGCTTGGTGCGCGGCTCTGGCCGCCACTTGTTCCGGCGTGTCGGGAAGGCCGATGTCGTCAAAGACGAAAATGCCCGGCGCGATTTCGACGGCCTGAAGTTCCGGGTGTGGATTGAAAGGCCACGGGGGACTCCACTCGAAATCCTTCGCCGAGTAGTAAGTGCCGGGAAGCGGGGGCTTCTCGACCTGTGCAAGACTCACGCCGGCGAGAGCCAACGTGATGATTGCTGTTCCGATTCGTGTTGCTGTTCTGGTTTTCGTTTTCATGGTGGCACTTCGGTTTGCTGTGCGTGTTCGATTTGCCCGCGACGTCACGGGCTAACGCTCCGGCTCACCGACGCCGGGCCAATGATGGTCGATTGCCAGCTGAAGCGCGATCCCGGCGTTCGGTGGAG
>MWFF01000017.1 GCA_002071485.1 Verrucomicrobia bacterium ADurb.Bin006
CATCCTGTCGCATGGGCTCCATACGACAGGAGAATAGACGATTCAAAAAAAGCGGACAGGTTTGGGTTCGCACCCCGGGCGCGGTGCGAACCGCGAAACAGCCTGGAAAATCAAGTGAAGCAAGAGGGTTGTGTCAGGAGTTCTGGAATCCCGGCAGCGGAATTTCATTCGGGACCACGTCTGCAGAACAACACGCCACGGCCGCATAAGAGCACTTCCTGTCTGCGTCATTTGCCGGCACGATATTCCAAATCCACTGCAGACCTTTCTTCTCAAAATTATTGACGTAGTTGTGGCCGTAGACGAACAGGATTGTGCATTTTGGCACTTGAATCAGAATCATCTTCCCGGGTGGACGCCGCCGATTCTGAGGAGTGATGGCAACATCACCCTCAGGCGTCATCCGACACCCGTCCATGTCGGTGTAACTGATGGGATTGTTGTCTATGAACGCATACGGATTGAAAGCGACAGGAGGTTGATCGGGCAGTTCTCCTGGCTTGTGCAGTCGAGCGTACTGCTGGAAGAAAGCCAATTCTCCTAACGGGTCTCTGTTTGGCCAAGTTCCAGTGTCTGCCTTGTAATACCGATAGCCGTAGTAAATCAGGTCGGTTTCGTCGTCTTGGTATTTGGTCGAGAACCGGAACGGATTGGCCCTGGCCATCGGGCCGGTGGCGCGGAGGGGTTCACCGAAGGGGCCATACTCGTATTGGGCGGCCAGCCCGGAGCCATCTGCTTTGACCAAGGCGGTCACATTGCCATTGCCATCATGCGCGCAGAAGTGCGAACCCTGGCTGGCATCGGTGATGGCCAGCAACCCACCCACGCCGCCCGCACCTTGCAGCGTTCCGCTGAGGTCCAGACCCCACACGTAAGTGCGGAGTGCGGAGTGCGAAGTGTCAAGTTCCGCCAGCAAGTTCCACCCATCGTACACAAATTGATTCGTGCTCGGCGATGTGTAGGACGATCCGTTCCACGTCGAAACCACCTTCTGGATGCGCCGACCCTGATGGTCATAACTGAAATCCAGTTTCAGTTTCGACCTCGCAGGTCCACTGCTCAGGCTCGTCATGTTGACCAGCCGGTTCTCCGCGTCCCAAGTCAGCGTCCACGTCCCGTCGTTCGTCAGATTCCCGGAGCACTGGCCAGAGGCCGTGAACCGCGAAATACTCGAACCACGCGAACAACCCCGGCGCGGATGGTTTTTCCGGTCTGCGTGGTTGGCGTGGTTCGCGGTTAAATTCATGAGAACAAGCGGAGCGTAGTTCGGCATGGTGCGTTGGCGATACTGGTTCAACAACTTCATGCGTGAGTGACTGTTGGCCATTTCAAATGAAACCAACTTTCAATTCAACCAAAACTCCGCAGCGAAGGCGCAGCGTCCATAGCCGGAAACAGTCAAGCCCCGGCAGGGGCGACATCGTTGTAGAAACAGGCGCAAACAATTCCTCAGCTCCGTCAGGAGCGGCATGGTCCGGAGGCACAACCCAATCGCCGTTGCATCCAATTCTCGCCGCGGCGTAAAAGGAGGGAAGATGTCGCCCCGAACGGGACTCTAAATGTTAGGGGCTGCATTGGCTACCGAGATGCCGCGCCGACGGCGCTCCCGCAGCCCATGGCGTCACAAGCGGCCCAAGGAGCGAACTGCGGGGCTATGGCGCGGGCGCAGGTGACTTTTGGTTTCGCAGCCGGCCTGACGGCGCGGGACTGCGTGCGGTCGGGTGGGTTGGGCGGGTTTAGTTGCTTGCGGCGTTCTGTTGCAGGCCCATCACGTATTCATGGATCTTCTCCGGAGTCCCTTCACGCACGAGCGTCCGAAATTTGTTCAGGTGTTCGCGCTTCTCTTCCTGAGGCATTTTCTCCTGTAGTTCCAACCAATCCGCAAACGTTGTCGCATCGGTCGGCAGCTTGCCATATTGATGATGCACGTGTTGAGTTTCGAGCAAACGCCTGATTCCCAATTCTGCTGAGTTGGCGGGCTTCCAGTCGGCGGGCAGTTCCTCGAAGCCGAACTTCTTTAGCAATTTGGAATACTCGGTTTCTTCGACAGACTCCTGGTAAATCCGGCCGAAGCTGACGCACTGAACTTTCAGTCGGCCGTTGGTCGTGTCGAAGTAACTATTGCGAGTCGCGGCAACCTGCGGACAAGCGAACACAACGACGATGACCGCAACGATAACCGTGAGGAAAACGCCGACAATGATTTTCGTGCGCGTCTTCATTTGCCCGCCGGGTTACATTTCTTGTCCGCGTCGCTCTTGTCCTTCTTGAAGATGATCCAGTTCTCCTTGTCGGTGTGCATCAACCCCTCAATCAGGTGGGCGTTATTGTAGTCGTTCGAGGTCTCGTCGTCCGTTCCTTGGCCGTGGGAGATTTCATGGAACATTGTCGAGTCTTGTTCGCCCGCGCCTTTGCCAAACCAATCTGGATTCAGGATCAGTTCGTCGTCATGCCAAAACACCGGCGAGTCCCAGTATTTTGCGTCCACTCCCGGCATGGACTCCTTGTAAATCTCCAAGTTCCATCCGGAGTCTCCGATTTCTTTCACCATCCCTTGGAGAACTTTTTTAAGACCCTCCAGCTTTTTGGCGAGTTCGTCGTAAGCAGGACACGGACACTTCTTCAAGTTTTTGATGTTGTCATCCATCTGCTTTATCAGCGCATTGGCTCTGTCCTTAACCCGCCCAATTGAGTCTTGAATCGCCTTCTTCTCTGCATCCGTGAAGTTGCCTTTCCACTCGTATTTGTAGAGACCAAGCGCGTCGAACAGGTTAATCGGATTGTTGCCGACGAACCCATACAGGTTGCCATCCAAACTAGGAACGCGCCCTCTGCGCCGACGCATCAATTCAAACCCCGGCTCTCCGATGGGGTCTCTATTTGGCCACCTCCCCGTGCTAGGATCGTAATACCGATACCCGTAGCACACGAGCCCCGATTCCGCATCCGTCCATTTCGTCGAAAAGCGGAACGGCTGGGCATCGGCCAGCACACCGGTCTGCCGCACCGTCTCCCCGAAGGGGCCATATTCGTACCGCGCGCTCAGCGTCGCGTCCGCCGCCTTCGCCAGCCCCACCACGTTCCCGTTGCCGTCCAAGACCGCGTACTGCACCCCCGTCGGCAGTGTCTGGCCCCCGTAGCTCGTCTGGTAGTTGTTCACCCACAAGAGGCCACCCACGCCTCCCGCCCCTTGCCGCGTCCCCGAAAGGTCCAAACCCCACACGTACGTCCGCAACCGCGCGTTGGTCGCGTTCGCGTCCAACTCCGCCACCACGTTCCATCCCTCGTACAGACAAATCGTGTCCCGCTGCTCGACCCAATTCGACCCGCTGCGCGTGTAGAACTGCTTCCGAATCCGCCGCCCCTGATGGTCGTACTCGAACACGAGCTTCTGCCGCGCTCCAGCCGGCGTATCCGTGTCCCGGATCATCTGCACCAGCCGGTTCTCCCCGTCCCACGTGTACGTCCAGCGTCCGTCCGCCCTCAGGTTCCCATCGGCGTCGTGCTGGAACACTTCCCCTGCCGGCGGCACGAAGACGCGCCCCGTGTCCGTCTGCGTCGCTCCATAGAGCGATTTCACCTCGATCTGCGGGTACTGGGCC
>MWFF01000018.1 GCA_002071485.1 Verrucomicrobia bacterium ADurb.Bin006
ACCTCTTTCCAGCTCCATCATCCCTATTTGGAACAGGATCCAGCAGATCCTACTCGCCATGGCCGGATGACAGTGATAACCAATGCACTCGATTGAAGTTCTCATTTCGCTGATTCCCGGCATCCTGCTAGTTGCCTTCCCCAACGTGCTGATTCCAAAAACAGCAACTGCAGAGGAGGCGACCAAGAAGAAAAGCAAGCTCCGCAAAATCATGTCCCGTTCCGGTCAAAGCCTCCCGCTGAAAACGTTCCTGGCCTGGCGGCAACCCACGGTGAGTCTTCGACAAAATCCGGCGAGCAGCATTTAGCGGTTTGGCTAAGTCTTGTGGCAGCAAATATGACTGCTGCCGCACAAGCTCGATACGAAACGCAGGCCCGGATCATCAAGGCGCTTGCGCACCCCACGCGTCTGTTCATCGTGGATGAGCTTTCCCGTGGCGAACGTTGCGTTTGCGAACTCACGGACATGGTTGGGGTCGAGATGCCTACGGTTTCCCGCCATCTGAGCCAACTCAAAGCCGCCGGTATTTTGGAGGACGAGAAGCGCGGCTCGCAGGTGTTCTACCGGCTGCGCGTGCCGTGCGTGCTCAACTTCTTCAAATGCGTTCAAGCCGTGCAGGAGAACGGCAAAAGTTGAGCGCGAATTTTTTTGCCCGCGCATTTAGCGGGTTGGCTAAGTGAAAACGAATTGGAAAACTGATTGGAAGCCGCTGGCGCTGATCGCCGGACTATTCCTCGCGTGCTTCTATCTGCCCGTCGGCGCACCACGCTTCGACAACGCCGTGACCGAGGCGTTTGAACTCGTGAAGTGGTATGCGCGGGAGCACGTCATTCTCTGCCTCATCCCGGCGTTTTTTATCGCGGGCGCAATCGGCGTATTCGTCAGCCAGGCGTCGGTGATGAAATATCTCGGGCCGAAGGCGAACAAGGCGCTCGCTTACGGTGTCGCGTCGGTGTCCGGGACAATTCTGGCCGTGTGTTCCTGCACGGTGTTGCCGTTGTTCGCCGGCATCTGGCGGATGGGCGCGGGACTCGGTCCGGCGACGGCGTTTCTCTACTCCGGCCCGGCCATCAACGTGCTGGCCATTGTCCTCACGGCACGCGTGTTGGGATTGAAACTTGGCATCGCGCGAGCCGTGGGGGCGATTGTTTTTAGCGTGGTCGTCGGATTGCTCACGCACCTGATCTTCCGCAAGGAGGAGCTCGCCAAAGCCGCAGCGACGGCGCAAGACCCTGAACCGGAGGTGAAACGTCCGCTCTGGCAAAACATCATCTTTTTCGCCTGCATGGTCGGCATCCTCGTGTTCGCCAATTGGGGCAAACCGATGGAGAACGCGGGACTCTGGCACGCCATCTGGCTCTGGAAATGGCCAATCACGGCGGCTTGCGCAGCGGGGCTTGGCTTCGTGCTGGTGGGATGGTTTGCAGTCGCGTGGTGGAAGGTTGCCGTCATTTCGATTCCCGCCGCAGTGCTCGCCTTCGTGTTTCCGCAGCAACCAATGATGCCGTTTGGCTTCGCCGTGATCGGACTTTCCATTGTCACGAGCACCAGCAACGGCGAAACGGGTGATTGGTTTTCGTCCACCTGGACGTTCGCCAAGCAGATTACCCCGCTCTTGCTGTTCGGAGTTCTGGCGGCGGGCTTCTTTCTCGGACGACCGGACAAGGAGGGCATTATTCCATCCGAGTGGGTCACGCAAGCGGTGGGCGGCAATTCGCTCCGCGCCAACCTGCTCGCGTCCGTGGTCGGCGCATTCATGTATTTTGCCACGCTCACCGAAGTCCCGATTCTTCAAGGATTGATCGGCAGCGGCATGGGGCAAGGCCCGGCGCTCGCCTTGTTGCTCGCCGGCCCGGCGCTGTCGCTGCAAAGCATGTTGGTTTTACGCACCGTGATGGGAACGAAGAAGATGGTGGTTTACGTCACGCTCGTCGTCGTGATGGCCACGATCACGGGACTGATTTTTGGAGCAATGTTCCCATGAACCCTGACCAAACATTCCAACTGCGTCCGATCGGATTGGTTCATTCTCCGTTCAAGGAATGCAAGGACGCGCCCATTCAACCGGCGATGGCGCAAGGGGCTGTTGGCAGCATCCGGGTGTTTGATGAATTTGCGGCGGGGTTGAAGGACCTGGCCGGTTTCGACCGCATCTGGCTATTGTTCTGGTTTCATCGGGCTGGAACGGTGCGGATGTCAGTGACGCCATTTTTGGATTCGCAAGAGCGCGGACTTTTCGCCACGCGCGCTCCGGCGCGGCCGAACCCGATTGGTTTATCCCATGTCCGGCTGCTGGCGGTGGAAGGATCGCTGTTACGCGTCGCTGATCTCGATTTGCTGGACGGCACGCCGCTGTTGGAC
The DNA here is from genome assembly GCA_002071485.1 of Verrucomicrobia bacterium ADurb.Bin006. GTDB lineage: Bacteria > Verrucomicrobiota > Verrucomicrobiia > Limisphaerales > J093 > MWFF01. Next base: position 2,362 of record MWFF01000018.1, read on the forward strand.
ATCAAACCTTACGTTCACCGGTTTGATTGCGCTGAAGCCATTCGTTCAGGCTGGCTCGACACAGTTTCCATTACCTCGCCAACCGCTGACGACCGGTTTGCAAAAACAGAGGAAAAGAAAGGAAACACTGTATGAAAATCCAAATTCTCGGAACGGGCTGCGCCAAGTGCAACGCACTGACGATGGCCACCGAAAAGGCCGCGCAAACGCTCGGCCTAGAATACGAACTCGAAAAAGTCACCGACCTGAACCGCATCATGTCCTTTGGCGTGATGATGACGCCTGCGCTCGTGGTGGACGGCAAGGTGAAGGCGAGCGGCAAAGTGCCGTCGGTGGACGATCTCAAAAAGCTGCTCGTGTGAAGTGAACCGCAACCAGGAAAGATAAATCTATGACAGCCAAAACCGTTGGATTCATCGGCGGCGGACGTGTGACCCGCATTTTCCTCGAAGGCTGGCAACGGGCGAACGCCATGCCGGGCCAAATTGTCGTGAGCGATTGCAACGCGGAAACGCTCATGAAACTCAAGGCGCGTTTCCCGCAGATTGAAACCGCGCCGGGCAACAGCGCGGCGGCAGCGGCGCAGGACATTGTCTTTCTGGCCGTGCATCCTCCCGTATTGGCGGAAGTGGTCGCGCGCATCAAAGGCAGTCTCAAGCCCGGCGGGATTGTCGTTTCCCTCGCGCCCAAATTCACCATGGCCAAACTGACCGAATTGCTCGGCGGTTTCGCGCGGCTGGCGCGCGTGATTCCAAATGCTCCCTCGGTAATGAATCTGGGCTTCAATCCGGTTGCCTTCGGTCCGGCGTTGATGACAGCTGACAAGACTGAACTTGCGGATCTGCTCAAGCCGCTGGGCGACTCGCCTGAAGTGGCGGAATCAAAGCTCGAAGGCTATGCGCTGCTCTCCGGCATGGGCGCGACGTATCTGTGGTTTCAATTGCAAGCCCTGCGCGAAGTCGCGACAGGCTTTGGCCTCAGTGATGCCGACATCACTCCGGCACTCAAACGCACCGTCTGCGGCGCAACGCGAACATTGCTCGAATCCGGCCTGACCCCCACGGAAGTGATGGACCTCATCCCCGTGAAACCGCTGGCCGAAATGGAAACGCAAGTCATCGAGATGTATCGCACGCGGCTGCCCGCGCTCTACCAAAAAATCAAACCATGAAAACTCCAGCAAAGATTCTCATTCTGCTTGCGGTCGCGGCGGCTGTGCGCGGCGGTGGGAACATGGCCCAATACGGGCGGTTTGAAAATGGACCGGGGCACTGGGGCCTGAGGGCGT
>MWFF01000019.1 GCA_002071485.1 Verrucomicrobia bacterium ADurb.Bin006
GCTGACCTCCCCCTCGAAAACACGCGCCCGGAATTTTTGCGCGCGCCCATCGGGTCGCCTCTCACGGCGACGCCGTGTTCGCTCAATGTTCACGCCCGGTTCGCGGGCCTGTGGCTACAGAACCGCATCGGGTCGGGGTAAATGGCCAAACAGAGATCCGTTGGGAGAACTTGGTGGGCTGAACCTTTATGGCTTTACAGACAACAACCCGCTCAATCGCGTGGATATTGATGGGCGGGTTGCGCCTGTCATCGTTGTTGGAGGCATTTCAATTGGAGCGCTTGAAGCGGCGGCAGCGGCGTTTGGGATTTCCGCGATTGCCTGCCTCTCTACGCCTGCATGTCGTGACGCTGCAATGCGGCTGACGCAGGAAGCTTTGGAAGAAGCGGCCGAAGCTGCGAAGGAGGCCATACGCAGGTGTATGCCTTGCAGTCGCAGGCATCCGACTTGGCCGCGATGCTCCGGACCAAGCGACCCAGTTAGCGCGGTGCTGCGAGGAGCACAAGGGCTTTATCCTGGCTGGAGTCCTTACTCGGCGGAAATTCGCGACGTGCGACCAGCAGACGCTGCGGCGTGCCCGTCCGGTGGGGAGTGGTATACCATCAAAACAGAGTTCTTTGCTATGATTCAGACAGGCACGATCTATCACACCATGCCTATCAGCGTGGTTTGCTGCAATTGTTGTGGGCGTTGGTTGGAGGGCAAGTCGTGCCGCATAATCCATCCTGGCCGCGGCTCAGGAGGCGCGCCTCCTCCGCCGTCTCAACCTCCTTTCCCCGGCCCACGATGAGCAGTCTGCCGACAATCATGCTGACGGGAAACTCGTTTGGAAACGAGAAGACTCTAGTTGAGTTCCATGCTACAGGAACTCGCCCTGACGGGATTGACGCTGTTTTGTGTGTCAAGGTCTTGGAGTTCACCTTTCGCGTGGAGACGTTTTTCTACGGCTTCAATATCAAATCGTTTATTGAGCAAGCTGATGCTGTCGGTGATGGCCGTTCAACCGTAGCAAAGCTGTTTAACTACGAGGAAAGACTGACGCTGGAGTTCATTCGTCTTGGCGACAACCAGGATTTTGTTTCAATTCGCTACACGTCAATTGCTCCCGACTCTCCCGACGAACGAAGCCTAGAATCGCTGCGGCGGCTCTCAACGTTTCATCCTGTGGACGAGCGCGGTTCGCATTTTGTGTTGAGCTTCATGAAGCTGGATACGGGGTTGGCAGACTGTGCAGGTCGCTTCGGAGACATGCTAGCGCGGCTCAACATCGCGACATCAAACCCATACACCGAGAGCGTGTAGAAACCCAACCGGTGTCCCGCCAAAAGGTGTAAGGAATCTGGCTCGCCTGGCCGGCTCGATAGCAGGTCGGCCACCCGCGCCTGCCGCACAGCCCTGAACGCTCCGTCTTCGCTGCGGAGTGCGGAACGTCCAGAGCCAGAGCGTGTGATCTTTCGCCTCATCCGACAAGTTTGTGTTTTGCCTCGTGGAGCGCATAGAGCTTGAGGCGTAAGAAGTCGTCGTCGCGGAAGCCGTAGACCTGACGGAACAGGGTCTGATTTTGCGGTTGATCCCCTCCATCCGTAAAGGGGTCGCCCATTAGCGAGAGCGGTCAAATGCAAAAATAGATTTCCGGCAGCCAGCTTTTCTTTTCTTAAAAGCTGTCTTTGTCTTTTCCCGTCTTTCCGGCCGCTGGGGCCGGCGGGGTTCAAGGCGTGATTCCTTCCTGTCATTTCAGTCGTTGTTGGCGGATGCAACCTTCCCGTCAGGGAAGGGGATCCGTTCAGTCACCCATCTGGTTCCAGCGTGACGCGTCCGACCTGGGTGTCAGTCCGGTCTGCCGTCGCCCCGCTTTCGCAGTGCGCCGGCGCACGCCCTCCTCCTGCGTTGCAGGAGCCAGAAAACATTCAGTGCCGGGTCGTGTTCATTCAGTGGGTCATGACTTGTGGCTCGCGTCCCCTTCGGGCGGCGCGTCCAACCTTGCGTTGACTCACGGTCCGGTCGAATCACCATAAACTCTTTCGCCTTGGCCCGCTCCCGCCGCAGCAGGAGGCGAGGGCGGGGAGACCCGCCGTGTCCATTCAGTCCCGTTGGCTCGGGGGGCCAGACCCCTTGGCTGGCTCACGTCGGGTCTCCCCTAAATCTGATTTCTTCATCGGGCCGAAGACGCGCGTCGCGTCATAGGGCGCGTCCTCGGCCATCACATGCCACGCGGCCTTGGCCAGCTTGCACGCCAGCGCCTTGGTGGCGATCACCGGGTTGGTCTGTTGCTTCTTGCGGTCATAGAAGCGGCGGCTTTGCTTGTCGTAGCGGCGGGCGAAGTGCGCGGCTTCCACGAACGCCCAGGCCAGATATTTGTTCCCGCACTTGCGGTTGTTCTCGCCCTTCTTCTTGCGGTTGCTTTGCCGCAGGCTCCGCACGCAGCGGCAGTAGCTGGCAAAGTTGCCGGCGTCGGCGAAGCGCTTCACGTCGCCCGTTTCCAGCGCGATGGTCAGTCCGAGGATCTTCCCGATGCCAGGCAGTTCCTGGAGCCGCCGGTAGGCGCTGGTCTTGCCGGCCACGGCAAGGATGTGTTGTTCGAGCTTGGAGATTGCATCGGTCTGATGATTCATCAGCGTGATCTGTTCGCTGGCCAGCAGTTGGTCCGCCGGAGCGGTGAAGCGAGCCTGCGCTTGCGTCGGCGTCATGGTTTTGACGTGCGTTAGCGGCACGCGCTCACCCAGCGTGCGCTCGTTCAGACTCTTGAAGCTCAGGATCAGTGTGGTGCGCTGCCGCACCAGCAGCAGCCGGCGGCGCAGCAGATCGCGCACGGCGCGGGTCTGCCGGTCGGGAATGTGCGCGCGGGGCAGCAGGTTCAGGCGCAGGAGTTCAGCGATGAAGTAGGCGTCCGAGACATCGTCGGTGTGCTTCTTCCCGGTGTAGGGTTGCATCGCGGCAGGGTTGGCCAGCACGACGTGATAGCCGTGATCCTGAAGCCCGTCCACCAGCCAATACCAATTAAAGGTGGATTCGATGCCGATGGTGGCGATGCGTTCCCGGTAGGGCTGGAGCAGTTCAAGGATGGCTTTCAGATCGCAGGGGACTTTTTTGTGCAGAAGGCGGCGCCCCTTTTCGTCCATCAAGCCGCAAAGCGCGTTGTTGCTGTGCAGATCAATTCCGACCATAATTTTCATAGTGGTTCTCCGGCTGTTTGTGGGTTTGTGTTTGTTGACACTCCTCAAACTACTCACCCGCCTGCCGGATAACCACGCTTTGCTTAAGCGCCAGCTCACGCTTAATGCTCTACAGTCCCGGAATGCAGGAATATGCATCGAGCGCGTTCAAGGCCCGCTGCCTGCCGGAGTTCAAGTGCGCGCTTTTCGTCCGCCCAAAGCTCGAGGCGGACATCGCCGAAACGGAAGCCTGGTATGAGGAACGCCAGGAGCAGAGGCGGCGGTCCCAGAAGTCATGAACTTAGCCCTTTGAGGTGCGACCGCCACGCCCTGACGACGTGATCGTCCAGTCCACATTCCTCCATTCCGGGACCGACCCCTTTACGCCTACCTCGACCAGTTGCGCGTCCGCAACTACGCCGAGGGCACGCTCGAAGGCCGGCGCGATGCGATGAAAGTATATTTGACATGGGCGAGCGAACGCGACTTGAAACACGCCGCGCACATCACGCGCCCCATCCTCGAAGCGTATCAGCGCGCCCTCTGGCGCAGCACCAAGGCCAACGGCCAGCGCCTGGGCTGGAGCACGCAACGCACGCGCCTGGGCGTGCTCAAGGACTTCTTCCGCTGGCTCACCAAACAGAACGTCATCCTCCACAATCCGGCCAGCGAGCTGGAACTGCCGCGCATGGAAAAGCGCCTGCCCGCGGCGGCGCTGACTCTCAGCCAGGTCGAGACGTTGCTCGCCGTGCCCAACGTCGCCGATCCGCTCGGCGTGCGCGATCGCGCGATGCTCGAACTCTTTTACAGTTGCGGCCTGCGCCGCGCCGAACTCTGCCGCCTCGAACTCACCGACCTCAACCCCGAGCGGCGCACGCTCACCATCCGGCGCGGCAAAGGGAAGAAAGACCGCGTCGTGCCCGTCGGCGCGCGCGCCGTCGCCTGGCTCGAACGCTATCTCAAGGAAGTGCGTCCGCGGCTCTGCCTGGACACGCGCACGCCGGCGTTGTTCCTCACCGGCTACGGCGACGCCTTCAACCCCGACGTGGTGTCTCGCATGACGGCGGATTGGATGAAGGCGGCGGGCCTCAAAGGCAGTTGCCATTTGCTGCG
>MWFF01000020.1 GCA_002071485.1 Verrucomicrobia bacterium ADurb.Bin006
TGGAAAGCATTGACATTCAACGGTTTAATGCGCATTGGACCCATGAACCGGGGAACGTTCAACGCCCAACTTCCAACGCTCAACGTTCAACGAAGCGGTTCGTTAAAAGTTGGATGTTGAACGTTGCGCGTTGGACGTTCGGATTGCAGCTTTGTCCAAGTCACGATCCAAACCCTTGACCATATGAACAGCCTCGGCCTTCCCCGCCCTGCATACAACCGCCTCCTGTCCGCCAGCCACGCTGCCGCCATCGCCGCCGTCATCGCCGTTATGGCGCACACGACCGGGTCGCGCGCCGATGATTCCGGGGGCCAAGCCGACACCTTCGACGCACCCGGCAACTGCAATCCGATCGTCCCCGGCTACTTTGCCGATCCGACCATCAAACAGTTCGGCGACACCTTCTACCTCTACGCCACAACCGACGGCAACGGCGGCGGACGCGGCCCCGCCACGGTTTGGGTGTCCCGGGACTTCGTGCATTGGGTCCTGGTGCCGATGAACTGGCCCGCCACGCCCCATTACTGGGCGCCTGATGTCGTCCGGCGCCCCGATGGCCGCTACTACCTCTTTTACAACCAGCCCTGCAACACCTTCGCCGGCGTGTCTGACTCGCCCACCGGCCCCTGGACGCCGCTCACACCCGGGGATGGACTGGTGATCCCGGACCGCCTGGTCAAAGATGTGATCACCCTCGACACTCAGTTCTTCGAGGACAAGGACGGCACGCTCTACGGGTACTGGGGCACCTGGGGCATCTTCGCCAACAGCGGCTGCGGCTATGGCGTGTTTAACCCGGACATGAAGTCCTTCGCCCGCCTCGGCATGATCCCGAACACCCAGGCCAAGGATTTCTTCGAAGCCCCCTTCATGCTCGAACGCAACGGCGTCTACTACTTCACCTATTCCTCCGGCTCCTGCCACGACGCCAGCTACCGCGTCCAATACGCCGTCAGTAACAAACCCGACGGCGAATTCAAAATGGGCCCGAACAACCCCATCCTCGCCACCACGCCCGACGGCAAGGTCCACGGCCCCGGCCATCATTCGATCCTCAGATGCGGCAACGATGACTTCATCGTCTATCATCGACACGACATCCCGGTGACACCCAACGGCATGCATCGCCAGACCTGCGCAGACAAACTGGTGTTCGCCTCGGACGGCGTCATCGAGAAGGTCGTGCCAACCCATCGCGGCATCGGTTTTCTCGGACCGCAGGCCCGTGGCCCCAACCTGGCCCTTGCGAAAACCGTCACCGCCTCGTCGCATTACCTCGATACGCTCCGCAAACACTCGTACAAACCCGAGTACGCCGTCGATGACAACAATGCCACCCTCTGGCGCCCCGCCGACAACCGGATGGGGCACTGGCTCACCGTCGACCTGGGCAGCCCCCAACGCATCCGCCGCACCGAGACGCAATTCGAGTACGCCACCTGGTTCTACCAGTACCTCATCGAGACTTCGCTCGATGGCCAGACCTGGACCACCTTCGCCGACCGCCGCCAAAACACCCGTTGGGGCAGCCCCATGGTGGACGACGGCGATGTCCAGACCCGTTACCTGCGCCTCACGGTCACCGGCACCGAGTTCCTCGGCCTCTTCGGCGCCATCTGGAATTTCAAAGCTTATGCCGATGCGCCCGCGGATTCCCTCCTGACCCTCGCCAACCAGGCGTTCGAGAACCTGCCATCTTCGGGCCGTCAGGGACGCGCCAGGGAGGCAGTGCAGAGTGCAGCGTCGCGAGTCCAGAGTGAGGTCAGCAGCGGCCGCGATTCCCAGTCCGCGTCCATTGCTCCCATCATCCACCTCGATGTCGCCGACCTTCAGCTCGGCGCCGCCGTCGCCGCCTGGACCAACCACGGCACCCTCGGCGGCACGTTCACCAGCCGCGACGCCCAGCCCGCTGTCGATTTGGCGTCCGGACGCAAAGCCGTGCGCTTCGCCGGCAAGGAACTCCTCACCGCGTCGTTCCCATCCCCGCGCGCCCTCTCCGGCAATAGCAGCTTCACCGTCGCCGCCTGGGTCAACAACCCCGAGATCGCCGAAAGCGAGTGCTTCCTCAGTTGGGCCGGACGCGGCGGGCCGGACGCCGCCACCGCCCAGTTCGGCTACGGCACGCAGCCCGAGTTTGGCGCCGTGGGCCATTGGGGGTTCGCCGACCTCGGCTTTCGGGGCGGTCCACCTGAGGCCGGTCAATGGCACCATCTCGCCGTGGTTTTCGACGGCGTAATCGAGCGCCTTTACGTCAACGGCCAACTCAACAATGCCGAAGCCAAAATGCTCCTTATGCACCAAGGTCGCCCGGTTTATGTCGGCGCCTCCGAACCGGGCACCGAGCACTTCGACGGTTACCTCGCCTCGCTCAGCGTCTACACCCGCGCGCTCAGCGAGACCGAGATCAAGGAGCTCGCTGCGAACGAACCGTCCGCCGACGTCCTGGTGCACCTCGACGCCGCGAAACTCGATTATGGTCCGCTCGAGTCCTGGCCCAACCATGGCGCCCTCGGCGGCACTTTCACCACGGAGGGGCCAACCCCGGTCGTCGATGATTTCCAGGGCCGCATCGCTGTCCGCCTGGCGCCATCCCAATCGCTCAGCCTCACTCTGGAAGGCGAGCCGCGCCTGGGCGATTTCACCCTGTTGGCCAGCCTCGCCAACCCGGGCGTTGCCTCGGGCCCCTGCGCAACCGTCGAGTTCGAGGGCGCCGATGCCACACGCAACCTGCTGTCGATCGAAGCCTCCCTCGGCGCCTGGCGGCTATTCGCCGTCGTCTTCCGACGCGCCCAAGACACCCGGTTCGTCGAGAATCTGATCGCCCCGAATGTGGCCGACCACGCCGAGGAAACCCGGGACGGCACCGGCACGCTGTACCTGGACGCCGAACCCGTGCTTGGCTCGATCTCCCTCCCGCCCGAACGCGTAAAGTCCATTCGCCTGACCGCCCAATCGCCTCTGGACGTCGCGATCTCAGATCTGCAGATCATCCGCCGGGCTCTCCCCGCCGCCGAAATCCGCACCCTCACGACCCTCACCCGGCAGAAGCGCCAGACGCCCTCGCCGAATCCCGCCGCTTTCGCACAGCCGCCCACCGCACTCGAACCGACGCTCATTGCCATGACAGCCCAGCCCGGCCAATCCAGGGCGGGCCGGATCGAATACTGCTTCACCGAAACCACCGGGCAACCGGGGGGGACCAGCAGCGGTTGGACACCGCACCCGTTCTTCCTCGACGACGCCCTCGAACCCGCCACCCGCTACGCCTATACGGTCAAGGTGCGCGATGCCTCCGGCAACGTCACCGCCGCCTCGATCCCCCTCGAAGCCGACACCGACACCACGCGCTTCCAGCGCCTCTCAGACCGGTTTGATGCGGCTCGCGATTTTCTCGCACAGGGCGTGTCCGGCACTGTCTGGGACGGCTTCCTTGGCCCCGATGACAGCAGCGCGCCCGAGGCGATCCGCGCCCAGGACGGCGTCCTCCGGCTCCAATCCAAAGGCACCGTCTGGGATGGCGGCAAACCGCTCGGCGCTTTCCTTTATAAACTCGTGCCGGGCGACTTCGTAGCCCAGGTCCGCGTCGCGGATTACGCCGGACTCGACACCAGGCGCGTGCCGGGCAACAACGACGGCGGCCTGATGGTGCGCCTGCCCGAGGTTGCCGAAGCCGGTCCCGGCGAAGACCTGCTCCAGCTCAACTTCTTCCCCATCTGGAATCAGGGCAACATGATCACCATCCTCGACGGCGGACGCCGTCAGATGGGCAACGGCCTGGCCTGGAATGCCCACCGACACCTGCAGATCATCCGATGCGGCTCGCTCTTTTGGTTCCGCACCAGCCCGGATGGCGCGCTTTGGCAGAACATGCCCGGCTCGCCAGTCGAACGACCGGACATGGCCGGTCAACCGCTCCAGGTCGGCCTTTACCACGCCAGCTACGGCAACGACAGCAGCCACATCGCCTTCGCCGACTTCAAGCTCACCGTGCAGTGAGTTGAGCGCTGAACGTTGAGCGTCGAGCGTTCACTCCTCAGCCAAGGACGCCCGATCGCAAAGACTACAGCCGCAGATTCAACCCCTCCTCTTGCGCTTATCATGCTCTTGCTCTTGCACTGCCGCCGCGATCGAGAGCCGGAATGAGGACTGCGTTTCTCTTTGGCGACAACACGGCAATCCCGTGAGGTCAGCAGCCGAGCCGGGCGCACGCTCAGTCCAGGCATAGCAGGGGCTGCCCCCGCTCGCGCCCCGGTGCTGCACCGAGCCGTCGCTCACCCAGCCGGGGTTGGCCAGTGAGGCGCACAAACGGGTGTACTCCGCCCGACGGAAGAAAGGGGCCGCTTCGGCGATGATTTTCGGCGATTCCATGCAAAAAAGGGCTCTGCACGGACCCGCAACGGAGCGAGGTCAGCGTGCTGCAGGCCTACGCTCTGCGCTGGTCGATCGAAGTCTACTTCAAGGAAGTCAAACAGAACCTGGGCCTCTTGAAGGAACAGAGCGGACGTTACCAGGTGGCCTACGCCTCGGTGCATCTGGCGGCCATGCGCTATCTGCTGCTCTTTGAGGCGATGCTGCGCCAGGGCCGGCTCAGCTACGGCGAAATTCGGCACCGGGAAACGGGGCGGCTGCAAGTGCGCACGTATGCGACGCTGCTCTGGCAACTGTTGCGTTCGCTCATTGAAGGCGCCCTCGATGGCCTCGTTCGCCAGTTGCGCCGCAGAGTCATCAACAAGGTCAGCTCCGGCAGTCAATCCCCCATCTCCCATCTCCGATCTCCCATCTCCGATTTCCCATCTCCGATTTCCCATCTCCGCGCCCTCTGTGCCTCTGTGGTTGATCACCCTCGCTGAATGTCACCGTGCGGAATGAACCACAGAGACGCAGAGGACACAGAGAAGGCCATGGCCGGACAATCTGTGTTCCGCCCCGAATCTGTGAGGGACGGACTCCACACAGATTCCAGGACGGAACACAGATTGATCCCGGAGAGTGACCGGCTGCGGCCTCCGGAAACAGCCCTGTCTCGAAGGCCCGCAAGCTCCACACGACTACGCGCTAAACCCTCTACCCCGCAGACACCAATGGCCGACTGTACCCTACTGACCCGTTTCCAGCCGCGAAAGAACACAAGGACCACAAAGAAGTGAACGTGTCACCGTGCGGAATGAACCACAGAGACGCCGAAGACACAGAGAAGGCCATGGCTGGGCAATCTGTGTTCCGCCCCGAATCTGTGAGGGACGGACTCCACACAGATTCCAGGACGGAACACAGATTGATCCCGGAGAGTGCCGGCTGCGACCTCCGGAAACAGCCCTGTCTCGAAGGCCCGCAAGCTCCACTCGACTACGCGCTAAACCCTCTACCCCGCAGACACCAATGGCCGACTG
>MWFF01000021.1 GCA_002071485.1 Verrucomicrobia bacterium ADurb.Bin006
ATCTCCGATCTCCCATCTCCGCGCTCTCTGTGCCTCTGTGGTTGATCACCCTCGCTGAATGTCACCGTACGGAATGAACCACAGAGACGCCGAGGACACAGAGAAGGCCATGGCCGGGCAATCTGTGTTCCGCCCCGAATCTGTGAGGGACGGACTCCACACCGATTCAGGACGGAACACAGATTGATCCCGGAGAGTGACCGGCTGCGACCTCCGGAAACAGCCCTGTCTCGAAGGCCCGCAAGCTCCACACGACTACGCGCTAAACCCAAATCCAACCATCTTACTTCAGTCCGTTGCTGGCTGTCGGACGGATTGTCGCCGGTTCAAATCAAACCTTCGCCGTGGACGCTTCGTAAATGCTCTGGATGGAGGCGTCGAGCTGGGCGTTGAATTCGGCGTCGGATTGCTGCGCCAGCAAACCTTCCGCCAGCGCGCGGGAGAAGCTCGCAATGACACCGTGTTGCCGCTGCAAGCGCGTGTTGCCTTCCGCGCGGGAGTAGCCGCCCGAAAGCGCCACGACTTTGAGCACTTTGGGATGTTTCACGAGTTCGGCATGGGCATCGTCCTGCTCGGGCAGCGTGAGCTTGAGCATGACTTGGCGTCCAGCCGGCAACGCGTCGAGGTGCTGGAGCAGGGCAGATTTGAGCAGGGCTTCCGCGCCGGCCTTGTCGGGGCAATGAATGTCCACTTCCGGTTCGACGATGGGCATGAGCCCGGCCGCGCTGATTTGCGCCGCCACTTCAAACTGTTGTTTGGCGATGGCCTGAATGCCCGTGGCATTGGCCTGGCTGATGACGGAACGCATTTTCGTGCCGAAAATGTTTTTGGTGTTGGCGCGGGCGAGCAGCGCGCCGAGGTCCGGCATCGGTTTCATCAAACGCACACCGTCGCGTTCCTCCGCCAGTCCTTTGTCCACTTTGAGAAAGGGCACAATGCGCTTGCGTTCCCAGAGATAATCCGCCGTGGGCTGGCCGGCGATGTCGCCGTCCATCGTGCGCTCGAACAAGATCGCGGCCAGGATACGGTCGCCACTGAACACCGGGCTGGTGATGATGCGCGCGCGCATCTGGTGAACCAGCGTGAACATTTCCGCTTCGTTGCTCCAGGCGTCGGGCTTGAGGCCGTAGGCCGTCAGTGCTTTCGGAGTGCTGCCGCCGCTCTGGTCGAGGGCGGCAATGAAGCCGGCTTGGGTGCGGATTTTGCGGAGTTGTTGTTCTTTCAGATTCAGTGCGTTCATCGTTTTCTTTTCATGCTACGATAGCGATAAATGAGGTGGTTCGTCGAGCTGTCATGTTTCAATTTTGGCGCGGAGCGGCTTTCCAATTCGGGCACGATGCGTTGCGCCAGGACTTTGCCGAGTTCCACGCCCCATTGATCGAAGGAATCAATGTTCCAAACCGCGCCTTGAACGAACACGCTGTGTTCGTAGAGCGCGACCAATTTGCCGAGCGCGGTGGGCGTCAGCTTGTCCGCCAGAATGATGTTCGAGGGGCGGTTGCCGCTGAAAACCTTGTGCGGCACGAGGGCGGCCGGCACGCCTTCCGCCTTTACTTCCGTGACGGTTTTCCCAAACGCCAGCGCTTCGGCTTGAGCGAAAACATTGGCGAGCAGCAGATCGTGATGCCGACCGAGCGGAGTCAACGGGTGCGCGAAGGCGATGAAGTCGCAGGGAATCAAGCGTGTGCCCTGGTGGATGAGCTGATAAAACGAGTGTTGTCCGTTCGTGCCCGGTTCGCCCCAGAAAATCGGGCCGGTGGCATAATTCACCGGCTGACCGTCGCGCGTGACGTGTTTGCCGTTGCTTTCCATGGTCAACTGTTGCAGATACGCCGGAAAGCGTTTCAGGTAGTTTTCGTAGGGCAGGACAGCGACCGTTTCCGCGCCAAGGAAGTTCGTGTTCCAGACGGTGAGCAAACCCAGCAGCGCGGGCAGATTCTTCTCCAGCGGCGCGGTGCGAAAATGCTCGTCCATCTCGTGCGCCCCGGCGAGCAGTGCGCGGAAGTGCGCCGGGCCGATTGCGATCATGGTCGAAAGTCCGATGGCCGAATTCATGGAATAACGGCCGCCGACCCAGTCCCAAAAGCCGAACATGTTCGCGCGGTCAATGCCGAATTCGGCCACCTTCTCCGCGTTGGTGGATACCGCCACGAAATGTCGTGCGACCGCTTTCGCATCGCCGCGAAACGCGCGCAGCAACCAGGCCCGCGCACTGTGCGCGTTGGTCATGGTTTCCAACGTTGTGAAAGTTTTTGAGGAGATAATGAACAGCGTTTCCGCCGGATCAAGGTCGCGCGTGGCTTCCACAAAATCCGCTCCGTCCACGTTTGAGATGAACCGGAACGTCAGGGAGCGATCGCTGTAATGACGGAGCGCTTCGTAGGCCATTACCGGGCCAAGGTCCGAGCCGCCGATGCCGATGTTGATGACGTTGCGGATGCGGCGCCCCGTGTGCCCCTTCCATTTGCCGGAACGCACGCGGTTTGCGAAGCTCGCCATTTTGTTCAGAACCGCGTGAACCTCGCGCACGACGTTCTTTCCATCCACGCGAATCACGGCGTTGCGCGGCGCGCGCAACGCAACGTGCAGCACCGCACGATTTTCGGTGACGTTGATTTTTTCGCCCCGAAACATGGCGGCAACCTTGTTGCGTAAATCCGTCTCCTTGGCGAGTTGGCGCAGCAAGCGCACAGTTTCCGCGCTGATCCGGTTTTTGGAGTAATCCAGAAAAAGCCCCGCGCCTTCCGCCGTGAACCGTTCGCCGCGGCGTTTGTCCTGCGCGAAGAGTTCGCGCAGATGCCGTCGCTTGATGGTCTGGCTGTGACGGGTCAATGCCTTCCATGCGGGAAGGGTGGTGAGTGGTTTGGTTTTCACAATCAATGTGAAGAAATTTCCAGCTTGCTTTCGAGATCAAGGATAAACCACGCGACGCGGTGCAGATTCCCGACCCTTGTGGCAGCCAGTCGGGTCGCAGTGTTTACCCGCAAGGGCGCGCTCATTTTTTCTTGAGCTTCGCTTCGAGATACGCTTTGAGCGCGACGACGTTGTTGTGCTCGGCGTCATGCGAGCTGAACAACAAGGTGGCGTTGTCTTTTTTCACCGCCTCAAGGAGCGGTTGCCAAGCGGCCTTGTTGGCGTCCAATTCGGCCCGATAGCGTTTCTGGAACTCGGGCCACTTGGCCGGATCGTGACTGAACCATTTTCGCAGCTCAGTGCTGGGGGCCACGTCGCGAAACCACCCGTCCAGTTTCGCCGCCTCCTTCGTCATGCCACGCGGCCAGAGCCGTTCGACCAGATAGCGTTTCCCATCGCTTTTGGCCGGCGGATCGTAAACTCGTTTGATCTGGAGCATGTTTAATAACCGCCGAAGTCTTCCAGGCGGATATCGTCGTCATCCACGCCGACTTTGTTCAGCAATTCGTGCACGCCGTTGACCATGCCGGGCGGTCCAACGAGGTAATAAACAGGCGAATTGGTTTGGCTGCGGTATTTGTTCAACAACTCCGCGGTCAGATGACCTTTTTCACCCGACCAGTTGTCGGCCGCCTCGGTGGCGGTCATGATCGGCACGAACCGGAAGTTGGAATTCTGTTTTTGCAGCCCGGTCAACTCCTCCAAAAATGCGGCGTCCTGCGGGCGGCGATTCAAATAGAGCATGAGCAGTTGGTGCGGCAGATGTTCGTGCGCGGCGCGTTCCAAAATGCTGCGCACCGGAGTAACGCCAATACCGCCCACGATGAATACCGCTGTGCGGGCGGGGTTGTTGTGCAGAGTCAGACTACCGTTCGGGCCTTCGATCTGAACTTCCGCCCCGAGCGGAAGCTGGGCCAGGACGCGCTTGAAAGCGGTGTCGCGCATGCGCGTAGCGACCATCAGAAAATCCTCGTGCGGCGCGCTGGCGATGGAAAACGCGCGACCATTTCCTTCGGCGTCGGTCTCGCTCGGATTCAACAGCGTCAACTCGAGGTATTGGCCGGAACGAAAAGTGAATCCGGACGGTTTTTCAAATTGGAACGCCATGGTGCGTTCAGCGACCGTGACGCGATGTTTTAATTTGACCTGATACTTGTTGCTTTGTGCTTGTGAGCTCATGATGGTTTCCCTGTTTCAATTCAGTTTTTACATCCTACTCAAGCGGCTTGCTGCAACGCCGCGCCCTTGGCGGCGATAACGCCCAGCATGTCCTGCCACGATTTAACGAACGCTTTCGCGCCGTTGTCCTGCAATTCCTTGGCAAGTTGATCCACGTTGACTCCCGCCGCGGCAAACTGCGCCAACACCTTCTCGCAATCCCCACCGCCGTGCGGCATGAGGCGGCCGCGTTTGCCGTGGCTTTGATCGTAAGCGAGCGACACGAAGCTGACACAACCCCGATTCAAAGCTTGCTGAATTCGTCTTCAGTCAACCCCGATTGATTGAGGATGGAGCGAGGAGTTCCGGTGGGAACGTCACCGGGGTGCATAGCCACGCAAGTTTGGCGGCCATCAACGCGGTGCAAGACAACATGGGAACCGGACTGTCGTTTGACAACGAACCCGGCCCGTTGGAGCTTCGACAGCACCTCATGCGCTTTGAAGGGCATCGTCAGGAAGTTCGAGGGTGGAGAATAATGTCTCGCCGGTTGGGGGAATTGATTCGCTGTTGGCGCGCTTTTCGGCGATCCACAACTGGAGCAAGTCGGCCGCGGCCTGACGCGCACCTTCAATCCCCGCACCGTGCGTCGTCAAGCCGAGGCTCGGAACGTGCGCGTAGTAGTAACCAGCGGGAAAGTCTTGATCCGTCACCTTTTCAAACAGGATGCCGAAGTTCATGGCGACAAACTACCGCAGGCACAAGAGAGGGTCAACCACCGCAACGGTGGATGTCGTGTAGTTTTCAAAACCGGAATTTTGTGTGCGAACAAAACCCGACAGGGTCAAAAGACCGGGACATGGAGCAGGACGACGGGTTTGGCTTTTGGATCTGGGGCGTGACGGAGGTAAAAGAGGTCGCCGTCGGGTCGGAGACAACGAATGACGTGGGAGCGTGGGGGAGCATTGCTGGCGAAGTCCTAACCCGCATATTTCACAGCCCGTCAGGTGCACAAGTTCCCGCCATTTGAGTTTCACGCCTCTTCGCTCCAGTTGGATGCGCCCATCCCGCAGTCGCTGCACCGCCGCCTGCTTGCCCGCCAGTCCCAGCCCGGCCGACGCCCGATCCAACTGACATTTTGGCGATAATTCGCGAGTGTCGAGGCAACGTATTGCATTGATATCCTGTGAGTTGCGCACGATCAGGCGCTGCTCAGTCATCCCGCGCCATGCCTCAGTGATTTTGGACGCATACCCGCTTTCCCGCGCGGAGTCTAGACCAACCCGAGCACTCTTTTCCCGAGGCGTTTACGGCGTCGGGGATTAGGCAGTGAACCGAACAATTCCTCCCGGCTGAGCCGTTGCATCTTCCGGAGTGTGCGCTGGACCGTGCGCCAGTTGAGGATGGCTTGCTTGAGCCACTGATACTGCTCCTGGGGGGCTGCAAGTGCGCACCTATGCGACGCTGCTCTGGCAACTGTTGCGTTCGCTCATTGAAGGCGCCCTCGATGGCCTCGTTCGCCAGTTGAGCCGCAGAGTCATCAACAAGGTCAGCTCCGGCAGTCGATCCCCGATCTCCCATCTCCGATCTCCCATCTCCGCGCTCTCTGTGCCTCTGTGGTTGATCCCCCTCGCTGAATGTCACCGTGCGGAATGAACCACAGAGACGCCGAGGACACAGAGAAGGCCATGGCCGGGCAATCTGTGTTCCGCCCCGAATCTGTGAGGGACGGACTCCACACCGATTCAGGACGGAACACAGATTG
>MWFF01000022.1 GCA_002071485.1 Verrucomicrobia bacterium ADurb.Bin006
GCAGGCCGCGCCAGTTGATGTCCTCCCGGCCCAGGAAGTCGTAAAGCACACTGACCTTGCCTTGGAGAATCTGGCACAACTGGGCACAGAAGCAGTGGATGGACTTGGCCTGCAACAGTGGCCAGACCAACAGGGCGCAGAGCAGGTTGGCCAACGGCTCCGCGCCGCTGCGGCGTGCGCGGCCCAAGGCGCCGGCCAGCAACCCCGGCAGCCGGTGGCGCCGGAGGCCTTGGGCCAGTTCGGTGTCGGCGAAGGTCAGGGGCTGGCGCAGGGCGTCGGAGAGGGGGGTGTAGGAGCGAGGATGGCGCGGGGATTGAGGCCGGGCCGATGGGCGGCGGCGGCGGTGGCGGTGTGAGCGTGACATACAACGGTATACATACCGTAAAGGGGTCGGTCCCGGAATACAGGAATATGCATCGAGCGCGTTCAAGGCCCGCTGCCTGCCGGAGTTCAAGTGCGCGCTTTTCGTCCGCCCAAAGCTCGAGGCGGACATCGCCGAAACGGAAGCCTGGTATGAGGAACGCCAGGAGCAGAGGCGGCGGTCCCAGAAGTCATGAAATTAGCCCTTTGAGGTGCGACCGCCACGCCCTGACGACGAGTACCTCAGGAGAGGAAAACGGCATGCGGTTTCTGATGCTTTTACCGGCTTGCGCGGCTTGGTTGACGCCCGCTGAAATCAGGCGGAACGGGAGGAAGCTTGACGTATTTCCGGGGGGTAGTAGATAAAACTCAGTCATCCTGTGCCGGATGGCACGGTCCAAACTCAGTACGGGATTCTCCGGCGATGTTCGCCGCCTTCGCTGCGAGAAGAACGATACCAGCGGCGAAAATGTTCTGGAGGGAACAATATGAAGCGCGCCTTGTATTACACCCTTGCCTGCTTGTTCCTGGGCGGCGCCAGCCTGAACTTTCTCTGCGGCTCATCCGCCCTGGCCGCTTCCTGGCCGCAACGCCAGCGTGATTCGCAAAATACCGGGCGCGCCGATTTTACCGTGCCCGCCAATCGCCAAGGCGCGAACTTTTTCGCCGCGCTTCGCTGGCAAAAACGGACGCCGAACTCACCCAACGAAGGCAATCTCTCCGCCAGTTCCATGGTGTTTTTCGACGGCGTCGGCCCCGATGGAGCGGACTTGGTGGTCAGCGGTTACCGTTGGCCGAAGGGCGTGCAGGCGATGGAACGGCATACGGGACAACTTCTCTGGAACGGCAATCCGGATGGCGGGGAGTCCATCGGCGAGAATACCCCCGCTTTCTCTCCCGATGGGCAGACGGTTTACGTGATAAACGACGACACGGAGCATCCCTTGATGGCGTTTGCCGCAGACAACGGGCCGTCCAGTTACTGGCACAACGGCGCGGATCCGGATTGGGAAAGGTTGAGTTTCTCTTCGCCCAAGGTGGCGCCGGATGGCCGAATCTTTGCCAGTCAATGGGATGACCGGCCCAGCGCCGGCATCGATTCCGGGTCCGTCATTACGGTCACCTGGGAGGCCGCCTCGAGCCTCTGCACCTGTTACAGTCGGATGGCCATTCATCCGGCGGGGAGCAAAACCCACGTTTTAGCCACCGGACGCTGTGGTTGGTTGGGAAATTTCGACGGTGACACTGGGGCAGAATTATGGCGCGTGGACTTTGGTGGATTCACCGATGGCGATCCAACGGTGGACCCGGTTGCCGGGCGGATTTATTTGCCTGTCGGCGATGATAGCATCCGGATTGTCGGCGTGGATCTGCAAGGCGCGCCGCTCTGGAGTCAGTTGGCCATGCCTGTCCACACTTACACCGCAGGGGTTAATCATCCCGAACGCGCCCAGAGCAGCGGCTGCCTCGCGCATGACGGGCAGACCTATTATTTCCAAACCGTAAACCCGGATGGCCTCGGACAACTTTACGCCATCCACACGGCCGATGGCACCGTGAAATGGGCCTACCCCACCGGCAGCAAAGGCTGGGAATACACCATGTCCGCACCGATCGTCACCCCCAACGGCGTGTTGATCGTCGGCAACAACGAAGGCGGCGCCTATTTCGCGCTGCGCGATGACGGCACGAACGCCACACTCTTGGACACGCTGGAAGTGGCCGCTGGTGGAACAGCCTTCAGTTCGGCCACGCTGTCGCCGGACGGACTGCTCTACCTGCCCGCCCGCCTCCTTTGGACGCAAGGCAACGGCGATGGCGAAACGCCGAGGTTCCAAGTGCAAAACCTTTTCAACGCCTTCGACCTGAACGCCGAGCCGGGCATCCCGCTTTCCTCCCCTGCCGGCCAAACCGGACGCGCGTTGAACGCCGCAGTCCAGTTGCACTGGCAGGCGGTATCCGATCCGGCGGGACTTTTTTCGCACTACGCCATTTATCGCACCAACGCCCCGTTCACTTCCCTCGACGGCCTGACGCCGGTGATGACGATTACTGATCGGCTGACGACAAATTACCTCGATGCCCCGCTGGTGAACGGGCAGGTCTATTACTACTTCATCGCCAGCATTTCGACCGCAGGCACGGGGCCGGCGACCGTCCAAGCCATTGGCGGCTACCGGCCCGTGGATGAGACGGATTTGCAAGTGGTCAGCATCTCGCGCACCCCGCGCTTTCCCCGTTATGCGGCGGAATACACGATCTATGAAATCACGGAGCCGTCCGGCTTCGGTCCCTACATTTTCAGCGCCGCGACCGGTCTGGGGCAGGGCCAAACGCCCGACATGCCGCGTTGGCCGGCCATCAACGATCCCGTGACCTATGCCGCCACCATTCGCAACCGCGGCGGAAATCCTTGGACAGACGCCGTCACGGGGGTCTGGCAGTGGGACGGCGTCCCGGTTCAGACCAACAGCCACGCCGGTCCGCTGGCGCCGGACGGGATCCTCACGTTCACGCTGGTGCGCCCGTGGGACGGCGCCATGCACGAAATCTGTTTTTCCCTGTCGGGTGCCGACGCGCGGCCCGCCAATAATACGGTGACCATTTACAGCAAGTCGGTGGGGTTCTTGAGCTTCGTGGACCAGTCTTATTACGACAGTTTCATGTTGCAGAGCACCAATTATCCAAACGCGGCCACGGATGACTTGATTGACTGGATCCAACGGCACATGACGCGCTTCAATGCCATGTTCGCCGCGGCCGGCAGCACGAAGCGGGTGCATTACGACCGGCTGGAACTGTTGCCCGATTCCGCGCCCGATCCGGCGGTGAACAACATCGAGTTCGCCATCTTTCCCTTCCGTTTCTACGCTTGGGAGGCGCCCTCCAGCTATCGCAACTCCGGCTACTACCGCCCGGAGGAAGACATTGATTATGGTTACCTCCACGAGATGGGACATCAACTGGGCTTGATTGATTTGTATCAAATGGACCTCAGTCCGGAGCAGAATCAGGTGAGCGGCCTGGGTTACACGGCGCCCGATTGTTTGATGCGCGGATGCAGCCCCTTCCTCTCCACGCACAGCGCGCTGGCCATGAGCCTCTGGCAGGATCAGGCGCACGGTTACTACGGCCAATATCTTTACCGCATCCCAACGGAGGTGCGGATGCGCTTTGTCTCGCGCGCGGGTCAGCCGCTCTCCAATGCCACGGTAAAAGTGTATCAACTGGAGGAGCGCCCCGGCATGGGCCATTTGATCACCCCGCATATTAAGGCCCAGGGGGTGACCGACCAGGATGGCATCTTCGTGCTCCCTAATGTGCCGGTGGACCCGGGCAAGGTGCCGCCGCTGCCTACCGGCGACGTGCTCCACGCCAATCCCTTCGGTTACATCGCGGTCATCGGCGCGAATGGCCTGCTGCACTTCCGCATCGAGCACGAGGGCATGGTGGATTACGCCTGGCTAGACATCACCGAACCGAACGTCGCCTATTATCAGGGGCAGACGAACCAGGCCACCTTCGAGCGCGAATTGAATCTGGGCGGTTCCCTGCAGCGTTTCCCGCCAGTCGAACTCACCGAAACCAATGCCGTGGACTGGGTTGCTTGGGCCGAAGGCGGCGCGGCAGGCGCCACCACCGCCACCGATGATGCGGCGCATAAGCAGGTCGGACAAACTTCGCTGAAGCTCGTCACGGACGGCGGGGCGGACACCTTTGTGCGCTATCCCGGCGCGTTCAGAGCGCAATGGGATTTGACCGGCGTGCAAACATTGAAAGTGCGTTTCTTTGCGCAGAATCCCAATCTCGGCTTCCAAGAGGGCAGCCCTTGGATTCGCCTTTGGGATCAGGAAGGCAACTGTTTCCAGTATCAGTATTACATTGACGATTCGCCGGCGGACATCCTCAACGATGCGCGGGAACAATGGTGCGCCTACTCGATACCGCTCGACGCTGCACCAACCACCGTTACTGGCTGGCGTCGCACCGCGTTCGGCGCGCCGGACCTGAGCCGCATCGCCGCACTGGAAATTCATGCGGATACGTGGGGCACCGGCTTTACACTTTGGATTGACGGAGTCAGTTTCGCTCCAACCCCGGCGCCGACAATGTCCCTGACGCCGGCGACCGGTGGGTTGAATTTGTGCTGGCCGGCAACCTACCCGGTGCCCGTATTGGAAGTGGCGGAAAAAGTGACGGGGCCGTATCTCCCACTGTCGGTGACGCCTGTTGAAGCGGACGGGGTGGCGTCCGTCACACTGCCCACGACGGACGGCGAACGCTATTTCCGCCTGCGGATGCCGTGACGCAACCGGCGCCTCCGCCCGAGGATTCTATTTCGCGACAGCGTTTCCGCTTCATTTTCGAAAGCGGATCGCGCCAAGGCGCTACCGTAAAGCCGGCGGGTTGATATTTTCAACTGCCAACCAACTTGGGCGTCAACAACGCCACGCCAGGACACTGGCAACGACTGGCGTGAACATACATACTCCCCCTCGCTGAATGTCACCGTACGGAATGAACCACAGAGACGCCGAGGACACAGAGAAGGCCATGGCCAGGCAATCTGTGTTCCGCCCCGAATCTGTGAGGGACGAACTCCACACCGATTCAGGACGGAACACAGATTGGTCCCGGAGAGTGACCGGCTGCGACCTCGGGAAACAGCCCTGTCTCGAAGGCCCGCAAGCTCCACTCGACTACGCGCTAAACCCTCTACCCTGTAGACACCAATGGCCGACTGTACCCTGCTGACCCGTTTCCAGCCGCGAAAGAACACAAGGACCACAAAGAAGTGAACGTGCCGGCTTTGTGAGGGACGGGCTCCACACCGATTCAGGACGGAACACAGATTGATCCCCGAGACTGACCCCCTTTACGACCAGCCCAGCAGAATGGGAACAATCTGAACTTGACAAGTACAGTCTGTTTCGCTATAGCGAAGCTGGTGACGTAACAAAAATCCGTGGGCAACCCATGTTGCTTCAGCTCCTACCTGCAAGTGGACGAGATGGCGACGGAATCAAGTCAACAATGGTGAGAAAGGAGAATTCAATGAAGGATCGGAAGCAGACCGGGCGACTCGCAACAATCAACCACGTCTATGTATTGGCGGCACTGACCTTGGTGCTGGCCGGGCCGGCGCAGGGGGCGGATCCCGTTTTGATAGGCCAATGGCCGGGTTGGCCTCGAGAACCTGTTCAAAATGTGGCGGTCAGCGGCAACTACGCCTACGTGGCAACTGGACAAGCGGGTTTGCTGGTGATTGACGTGAGCGACCCGGCCAACCCGCAACGGGTGGGCGGCTGCGACACCAACGGGCCGGCCAGCGCCGTGGCAGTGAGCGGCGGCAACGCCTACGCGGCAACTGGACAGGCGGGTTTGCAAGTGATTGACGTGAGCGACCCCGCCCATCCACAACGGGTGGGCGGCTACGACACCAGCGGGTTTGCCTATGGCGTGGCGGTGAGCGGCAACTACGCCTACGTGGCGGATGGGCCTGCGGGTTTGCAGGTGATTGACGTGAGCGACCC
>MWFF01000023.1 GCA_002071485.1 Verrucomicrobia bacterium ADurb.Bin006
CGAGCGGCTCTGGCGCAGCGTCAAATACGAAGACATCTACCTGCAAGATTACGGGGACGGCCTGGCGGCCGGACGCGGCTTGGCCCGTTGGTTTGCGGAGTACAACAACCAGCGTCCGCATCAGGCGCTCAACTATGCAACGCCGGCCCAGTACTACCTGGACCCCGACGGGCATGGAGCACGGCCAGCCGTTTGGGCTTGAACGAAGCGGGCACCATGAGTTATAGAGAGTGTGCCCGAAGAGACGGAGAGGGGAAAGGGATGACGTTGGGTTATCACTTTCTCTTCTCCAACTGGATCGAAAAGAACGGAACAGAAGACAACAACAACGATCTCAGCGACCCCGGAAAGCCTAACTTAAACTCTCGATTCCGTGGTCCAACACTTGGGGTCCACCTCATTGCGTCTGGTTTCTATACCTTCCGGCATTCTTTCAGAGGGAAACCAATGGGAAATACGTTGTGCTTCTGTTTTTTCTGCCAACGCGTGATCTGCACGGTCGGGCTTCTTGTCGTAGGTACGGCCACCGTATGTGTAATTAATGAGCACCGGAACACTTTTGGCTTGTTTCGTAACTGTGTTAAGAGCGGAATCGAGTCTGGAAGCAAATGACTGATCCAAGCTACGCTTAGTCAATCGAGCATCGCAGTGCGGACATGGGAAGGAATCACGAACAAGACCGTTATCTGTGTCAACGGCAGCATCCCAAAACACCACATCAACCCCGCATTGCGAACAAACGAATACCTCGGACCATATCGTATAGTTTATCGTCCCGGCCAATGGGCCAAGGTGTGGTTTGTGCTCACCTTTCTTCTTTATCACGTCAACAGCAGCTGCGATGTCCTTTTCTTTCGGGCAATGAAGGGTTTGGAACATCCAACCAAAGTCTTGCTCGATTTGTTGCATCGCTGTAGAGGCCACTGCCGCGAAATCCGCGCACTGTGCTCCGTAGTTGTGGCACTGGGACAAGAAACTCGCAGACGGGCCAAGGTCGTTGAGAATTGCACGTCGTACACCGAGTTTGGAAATAGGTTTCCCCTCCTCGTTAAGAATTGTGCCATCATCTTTCACGCGGTAACCGAGTGCCTGCACTTCCGCTCGGTCACCACATAGTTGAGCCGCAACGCCGGTCATTCCAGTTCCAGCAAACGCGTCAAGGATCAAGTCTCCTGGCTCAGTGTAATGGAGGATGTAGCGCATTATAGCGCGGTGCGGGACTTTGGTATGGTAGGTGTGTGCGTTGTAGATGGGATGATGTTTATTTTCTTTTACGTCAGTAGCAAACGGCTCACGATGGTAAGACTGTTTTGGGTCGTAGGGCGTGCCGTAGCTTTTCACGAAATCCGCCAACCACGGATTCGGGCAGGCGGTGTAATACGGCGGATCGGACAGCGCGAGGATGTCCTCGTCCTTGCCGATGGGGAAGCCCTCAATCTTGCGAAACTCCGGGTCTTTCAACTTCTGCGCCAGCAATTTCAGGAAGTGCTCGCGCCGCGCCGCGTCGTTGGGAAATTTCTGGCCGAGACATTCCACCGGCCCGGCTGCTTTAGCGGAGAGATTGAGATTGGATTGGCTCATGGCGTGGGAGTGAGCAGGCGAACACCGTCGCTGTCTTCAATGAGGGTGTGTTTGAGCGGCCAGGGATTGAGTTTGACGACGAAGACCTGCAAGCCTTCGCGGCGGGCCAGCTTCATAGCCGGGATCATGTCGGTGTCGCCGGAGAACAAGATGATGCGGTCCACCACTCGTTTTAGCGAGAGGGTGGCAACATCAATACCGATGCGCATGTCCACGCCTTTCTGCTCGAGGTTCGGATAAACATCCTTGGCGGTGGGCGCAATCGCCGGAGCGCCTCCCGCCCCGCCAGCCAACAACGCCTTGCGGTAGCTGGCACTGTATTCCCAGCCGCGCGCCTTGAGCTCACCGCGACGCAGCGCGACGTAGCCGGTCTGGCCAAGATCGAAGAAAAATTGTTTGCGGGCGGAATAGGCGGGCATGAGCTTGTAATCCACTTTTGAGCCGTCCACCGGATTGGTCACTTCGCGGTCAAATGGCTCGCAGTCGTAGTAGAAGATGCGAAACAATTCCTCGTCGGCTTCGAGGACGGCGCGGGCGTTTTTGACGACCTGAGCGGCGTTGGGCCAACGGTTGGGCAGTCTCAGAATTTTGCCCAGCCCCTTGCTGAACCAGCCACCGTCAATGAGCAGTGCGGTTTTTTTCATAATGGGGAAAGGAGAAGCCCACAGACCCTTGCGGGCCTGTGGGCAACGTTTTTTGCCAGCCTACTGGCGTAGCGGATTAAAATTTCCAGACCCAAATGTGCCACAACGTGGCCGCTACGGCAACGACAAAAATGTGTGCAAGAGCGATGCCAGATTTGGACCGGCGTGCCTGCCTTGCATGATGTTGTCGGCGTCATGGCGTTTTACTCAATCACCAACCGCACTTTGGCGGCGTCGCGGTCTTTGTTGGGCACAAAAAGCGATTCAGTTACAGAGAGGTTGCAGGTCGAAGAACTTTGCTTCGTCCAGCCCCCGATAACGTTCGGGGTGGCAGGTTAAAATCACGATTTGAAGGCGGTCAGCACATTCCTCCAAGAGGTTCAGCACGCGGGCGAGACGGCCTGTATCAGTCGCATTAAGCACGTCGTCGAGCACAACGAGTTGGCGCTCTTCTTTGGCCAGCACCTGCCCGAGCGCAAGGCGAATAATGAGAAAGAGTTGTTCCTGCTCGCCCCCGGACAGGTTGGTCAGTTCCACCGGTTCAGGGGCAATTTCCGGCCGAACGCCCACAGGCACGAAGTTCTCGGTCAAGCGAACGGTGCCCAAACGGGGACCCGCGATGCGATTGAGCATGTGCGTGGCCGTGCGCTCGACCGGTGCTGCCACGGCCGCCACGATCGCGGCCTTGCAGGATGTGACGGTGTCGTAAAGCAGCTTGGTGGCATCCATGCGGAGTCGCTCGCGCTGAATGCGAGACTTGAGATCGGCCAATGTTTCTTCACAAGCAGCCAGTTTCGAGTAGACGCCCTCGGCAGCCAGGGTTTGCAATCGACCTTCCGCTTGATTCTCCTCGTCGCGAGCCTGGGTTTCCGCCTCTTCCAACGCCTTGAGCTGCCGTCCGAGTTTTTGCAGGTCCTTCTGCGGATCACCGGGGATTTCGTTGAGTTTGGCCTCGCATTCCTTGGCTCTTGTCTTGGCAGCTTCCCACGCCATTAGGGCTTCCTGGCGAGCGCTCGCCCGCGCCGCATCGGACTGGCCGTCCTTGGTCAGGTCCTTCAGACGTTCCTGCGCTGCTTCAAGATTGAGGCGCGCGTTCTTTAACTCTTCATCTGCTTTGCCATGACGTTTTTCAACCGCCCGGGCGGCAAACTGCGCTTTGTCATATTCGTCCTCTGCTGTCTCGATGGTTGCCTCAATCGTCTTGCGCTGTTTCTCCAGAGCGGATTTCAGGTCGCTGACAGTGGGCGGCTGCTTTTCCCAAGTCGGGAATCGTCCCAGCCGTTCGCGAATGCGGGCGTCAAGCTCGGCGGCTCGCTGATTGAGGTCGTCTGCACTGTCTTCGTCCAGCACTTCCGAAATCTGTTCCTCCAGTTGTCTGATGTTCCGGTCAAGCTCCTCGGCTTGCTCGCGCAGAAGTTGCAGTCGGTCCGGGTCTTGCGTTCCGTAGGGTTGGGTGAGTTTGGTGAGCTTGCTCCCGGCTTCACGCAGCGCTTCTGCATTTGCCTCAGCATCGCCTTCAGGGCCGGATGCGTGAATGGTTCCAAAACCTTCTATCTCGATGGTGACTTCCGGAGAGCCCGAAAACGTGGCTGCCTTTCCAGCGGCCACCGTTTGTGATTCATTGGGCGACCGTTGGTGAATTTTGGTTTTCTTGTCAGGTTTGACGGTCAGGTGAATCAGGGATGCCCGCAGAGCGGCTTGTGCCTTTTCAAGGGCCGTCAGATGCTTCCGCACTGCCTGGATGGTCTTGTCGTCCGGAGCAACCAAAGCCGTCCGCTTTTCCTTACTCTGTCTCAAGTCCGCCTCGAAACGACGCAACTTTTCGATCCGTACGGCGAGCGCCTGATGAGCCTTGTTATCCTCAACAAATGCCTGGGCATCCTCGACCGCAGCCGTGCTTTGAACCAAGGAAGACCGCTGGCGGCGTGACTCATCCCGCTTTCGGCGAGCGTCTTCAGCCGCCTTAGCGGTGTTGTTCAACTCGGTTGCGAGTTCTGTCACCAGTGTTCCGCTGTTGCTAATCTTGGCTTCGAGCTCGGTGATTTCCTCGCGGGTATGGCCAATCAGTTCCAGGGATTTTCCGATAGCATCAAAGCGGTCCTTGGCGGCTTGTTCCGTCAGCCGTTTCTGCTCCAGTTCACTTTGAAGCTGCTGATAGGTTTCGGCCTGTTTACTGGTTTGAGCGACCGTATCGCGAAGCGCGTTAGCCTCGATTCTGGCTTGGCCGCGTTTCTGGCGAGCGTCTTCGACCGCGCGGCTTGTCTCCTCGAATCGTTGCTGCTGTTCGAGTTGCTGCTGGCGTTCGACTACGGCGGCGGCGTGGGCTGACTCCAATGCGAGAATTGGGGCAGCCTGCTTTCCCGTGCGTGGCTTGCCGCCCTTGGTGAAATAGGTTTGATAGCGTTCTTCGAGCAACTCTTCCAGGCGGCTGCCTCTCTCGCCGGTCAATTGAACGCCGAGCGCGGCGCGGAGATTCTCGGTGACACTCGAAGAAAGCGAATCCAGGTGAAGAGCCCCTTGCGGCGCCCACAAGACTTCAGACAGCCCCCAGTGTTCGTGTTTGGAAAGCCCGCGACCGGGCGCATCTGACGCTGCAATAATCTCTCGCAACTTGCTGTCGGCATTCCGACTGTCAGCCAACGGGCGGAACTTTCCCTCCTCAAATCGAAACAAGCGTGCGGACGCTCCGTCGAGAAAAGTCTTCTCCACCCGATAACGGACGCCCGACTGGGTGAATTCCACCTTGACCTGTGGTGCCAAGGATCGTCCCCACGGGCGGACTGCTCCAATCTCCTCGCCGGAAACGTGGTGTGCATCAAACAATGCCCGGCGCATCGCCTCGAACAGGGACGACTTGCCGGTGCCGTTGGGCGCATGGATGACATTGAGCCGGTCGCTGAATGGTCCCAATTCCACCGGGTTGAGCAGACTCCGCCAGTTGGCCACGCTCAGGCTGTGAAGAATCATGCGCGGCTCCTTTCGTAGAGTTCGAAAAGTTGGAGAAGGGCATGAGTGGCCACGGCACGTTCAGCAGGATTGGCTGATTGAGCCGCTTGGGAACGCAGCTTGACTGCAGCCTCACGAAAAGAACCGGACGCCAGAGACTCAATCCAACCCTCACCATCCGGGGCCGGAATGAGGGCGCTTGTGTCGAGCGAGCCGAAAAGGAACCGGCTGGCGAGAAGTTCTTCGATGCGAACCAAGGCATGGCGGTCTTCCGGAAACAGAACACCTCCGATGATAACACGAACCAGCGTGGCATCCGGTGGATCGAGCCTGCCGAGTTCTTCTATGACGGCTTCCAGCGATTGAGGTTGATCAACCGTCCGTTCGACCGTGCGCCAATCAAGCCGGCCCGTTTTGACGGGTGTCAGTTTTGGTGGTGTCCCGTGATGGGCAATTTCCACAACAACCACATTGCCGCTGTCTCGTTCTCCAAATTTGGTCGTTTCGTGAGTGCCCGCGTAGGCCATGCGACAAACACCGTCGCCCGTGTCATAGCGGGCAAACGAATGCCAATGACCGAGCGCCAAGTAGTCCAGGCCCAGTCGGTTGGCAGCGTCCCGAGGAATCGGATAATCAGGTTCTCCATTGGGAATCCCCTCAACGTTCCCGTGAGCCAGCCCAATCGCTGGCTTGGTGACATTCTTGGCGTCTATCCATGCCGTTGGATTCTTCGTCGAGTATTTCTCGTGCAGCGGACAAGGAAAGAGAATGCACTGATCCAGTTCGACAGGCTCGGATTTGCTGAGAACTGTAATGTTGGCCGCATCCTTCCAGACGCTGTGCTCCCACACGGAGCCGGGCACGAGGGGGTCGTGGTTGCCGGGAATGATGTAAACCGGACCGGGGAACGCACGGAGGATTTCGCCTACTTTGCGAACGAGCAGGCGGTCCACCGCGTTGTCCTCGAACACGTCGCCAGACAAGAAGACCATCTCAGCCCCATTGTCCCGAGCGGCTTGGACCACTCGTTTTGCAGCCTCCAGTCGCTCCTCACGGACGCGCTCGGCCGTGCGGCCGACCGATTCGGCCTTCATCCCGATTTGCCAATCAGAACTGTGGAGGAATTGCATTCTCGGGCTTGGTTACTTCACCATGACCTTACTCAATCACGAGGCGGACCTTGCTGGCGTCGCGGCCTTTGAGGATTTTTTCAAGATAATCCCCAAAGCGTTCTTTGAACTCGGCGGGCGTGGCCGGGCTGCCATCGGGGAATAATGCTTTCTTCAAATCATCGAGCCGCACGGTCAACTTGGCCAGGCCGGACAGTGCCTGTTGGACGGCTGTGAGAAACTCTTGCGAGATTTCATCGGGTAATTCCTTGGCCGCCATGAAGTCTTTGAGCAATTTCTTCTGCTCTGTTTTGAGCAGCTCGAAATTGCCCTGGATGACGGGATCATCAAGGTCTTTAAGGAGATTCTTGGTCCAACTCTTGTGGATTTTTTCCAAGTCGGCTTTCAGACTGGCGAGCCGCGCCTCAGAAGACACGCTGGTGTCCTCCATGCCTGGCCAGAAACCGTCGGGCGACTTTGGATCGCTTTCCAGGTCTTTTTCGGTCAGCACCGTGCCAGTGCGTAGCTTGCCGATCTGGTTGTCGAACTCGGTAAGCTGGACGGAATTGATGGAATTGACTGTGGCGAGCCGGCGCAGATGCTTGAGCCGGTAATCCTGGAGCAGGTCCTTCTTTTCCTTGTCCTGCGTGAGGTTGAGCCGGGCTTTGGCGTAGAGACCGAGATAGACCTTGATGTAGCCGGCTTTGAGTTTTTTTAACTGCTTCAAGGCGTCTGCCTTGAAGGATTCGGACTCGCGCTGGGCGGGCTTGCGGATTTCGGTGAGCAACTCGGTTCGCTTCTGTTTACTTTCCGCAACCCACGGATGATTTTCCGGCAGGATGGCCTCGGCGGCGGAC
The DNA here is from genome assembly GCA_002071485.1 of Verrucomicrobia bacterium ADurb.Bin006. GTDB lineage: Bacteria > Verrucomicrobiota > Verrucomicrobiia > Limisphaerales > J093 > MWFF01. The sequence continues at coordinate 7,138 of MWFF01000023.1, forward strand.
AGGTATTGGGTGAACTGCGCAAGCTCACCGCAGTACGCCTGAAGCTGTTCGAGTTCCTTCAGTCGCCCGAACGTGGCCTGGTAGCCCTTGATGTCATCGGCGTCGTACTTGAAGTTCTTGAGCTTGCCGGGCGTGTTGTAGGCTTGGAGGCTTTCGAGAAACTCTTTGGCCTTGACGAGTTGGGCGGAGATTTTTTCAACCTCCGGCTCGCTGAGGAGGTTTAGGCCCCAGAACGGGATGCCTCTGGCAAGCTGCTGGTTTGCACGGACGAGTTTCTCAACCCGCTCGTTGATGGCCTTGTGCAACTGTTGGACGGCCTCGACGCTGTTCTGCGTCACCATCACGGCCTGACCGGGGGACAAATCCATCAACTCGAACAGCGCCTTGAGGCTGGGAATATTCCAATCTTTGGGGCGTTCAAGGTGCTTGAAGTTCTGGAGATCAGCCACAGGAGTACCGGCGAGACTGGCAAGACTGGTGGCGTCGAATTTCGTCCCAGGGATGGCGAGCACTCCGTCGCCGTTATAGACGAGCGCGGCCAAAGTGACACTGACCCAGATGGGTTCAAGGCGGTATTTATCCGGTAACATGAACTCAATGCCTGGCTCCAGCGTCGTGATGATTTCTGGGCGGTTGACGACCTGACCCTGCCCTTTGGATTTGAGGATGGATAAGATGTGTTTGGCGTAGCGGGATTTCGAGGGGTCGATTTTGTCGCCGTCGAGAAGCTCCAAGGCATCGAGCACCGCATTGGCTTGCTTAGTGCGGTTGGGCTGCGCCACACCGCGCAACGCTTCCTGCGCGGCCTGCTGGGCGTTGCCGCCCTGCCCGTAAGTCACGAGCGCGGAAAAGTGCGGATACTCCGGAGCGCAATTGGAGAAATGTTCCGCGAGGCATTTCGAGGCGACGGCGTTCACAGCGTCGCGGATATTCAGCGAGCCGCCCGCGCCGGCGACCTTGAGCCATTCCACAAACTTTTTGCGCGAACCCTGATAGGTGATTTCCACCGCCTTGAAAATATTCTCGCGCAACCACTTGGTGAGGTCGGCGAGGTGCTGGAGAGCCTTCTTTTCGTACGTCTGTTTCTTGATGCCCGACGAAATCGAACCGAGTTCCAGCGCGGCGGCATAGAGCCTCAAACTCTGGGTGAACTGCTCATCCTTGCCCGTGAGCCGGAAAAACACTTCGTCCTGCCGCTTCTCGTCCGTGTAATCCGGTTTGTCGAACGGCTGGATGAAGTAGAGATAGAACTCGCGGGTGGGAACAGCCGTCGAGCGGTCGTTGGGAGCGCCAAAAAACAAATAGCCGAGCCGACCCGCCTTGCGGTCCTGCCATTCGATTTCATGCTGCCAGATTTGGAAGCCGGTAATATGGGTGGGGATGTCGGTGCATTCGAGCACCTGGCGGAGCGCGTCGTAGTAATAGCGATCAAGGACATCGTCGCTGAGAGTTTCGCTGCGTTTCTCGACGAGTGCGTCGTAGTCGTCAGTCTTCTTGAGGTCGAGGAAGTACTGGCGATTGTCCTTGTTGGAGGAAATGAACTGGCCGCTGACGGTTTTGTGAATCTCGCGGAGCGTGTTTTCGATAAGTGACAGCAAATCGTCGGCAGGGTCGCCTCCCATTTCCGCCGCGCCGGGATGGTAAAGGCAGAGCTTGTCCCGGAGTTCCTCCGGTGTCAGGCCGATGGGGGCATCGCCGGTGGTCAGGCGATGGACGGAAAGTCCTTCGATGATCCGAATGGCCATCTGCTTGTAGGTCTTTTTGGGAAAAGCGCTCTGGACTTTGTCTTCGAGGGTGGTGCTGCATTCGATGATGCCTTTCACCTCCGGCAACGCCCGGTGGGCGGCATTGTCCTTGAGCGCCTTCCAATAGCCGTCAAAGGCGATGACACCGGGCCGGTCAGTCGGCACGGGTTGGCCGACGAGTTCCTTGATGGCAAAGGAAATGATTTGCAGGACGCCACGTTTTTCGACAATTGGGATGCGCTCGAAAGTCTCGATGTAGTCAGGATGAATCGGGAACAACGAGGCGTAGTCGTCCATCCGCTCGGTCATGTTGCTGTAAAACTTGGCAAACGGGGTGAGATACTCGCGGATGGCTGCGATTTGCTTCGGGGTCTTATGCAACAGGCGATGGGACACGACGAACTTGACGTCGGTGGTGGCAATCTTCACCTGCTGGAAGCGGTCTTTGACGCGGCTGATGGCGTCGGCGACATGCGCGAACCGCCCGCTGTCGAAGATGGCTTCCTGCACACCGGCCATGAAGCGGAAGCGGAGTTCCTTGCAGACCTCGCCAATCTCCCGGAGGAAACCGAGATCGAGAATCAACGGCTGGTCGCGGCGACTGCGCAGGTAGTCGAGCAGTTCGTCCACGACGAGCAGCAGACCATGATTGGGGAATTTCTCGTGGAAGGCGGCCATCATGGCTTCCAAGGAAGTTTTGTTTTCGCGGACTTTATTGGCAGCCGGGAACTGAAAAGTCACACCCCACTCGGCCAGCTTTTCCTCCAGGTGTCCGGTGATGATGTCGCGCAAAGACATTTCGGTTGAGCCAATCTCCAGCCGGATGACTTTGAATTTGCCCGCAATGACGGGGGCGGCTTTGCGGACCTTGTCATTAGTCAACAATGCAATGAACTCCTCGTTTTCCGCGAGGCTGGAAATGACAGACATCAAATGTGATTTACCCGTGCCGTAGTTGCCCACGATGAGCAGACCGTGATTGTCATGCGGCTTGGAGTATTGAAGCTGGGGAAAGACCAGGTCGCAAAGCCGGTCGGCCATGTCATCGGAAATCACATAGGTCGAGACAAGCTCGCGCGCCTTGGCGCTCTTGTTTGCCTGGCGCAGTTCGATGACCGATTCAATCGGTTGGAACTGGATCAGTTTGCTATATTCCATGTGGTGAAATGCAGTTGGAGTTTGTCCTCAGCAACGGAAACAACGGGATAGCCGTTCACGGGCTGGCGGAAAAAATCGGGATGGCCGGTGTGACCGAAGCGCAACTTGCCACCGGCGAGGATGCCATTCCATGTCGCCACGATGAGGCGATTGCGCGAAACGCCTTGAAGAAAACCCAGCGGGTTCAGCTGCAGCGTGGAGTCGAACAGGAGTTCGGTATTATCCAGGCACAGGCCGGATTTGTAGTTTTCGTCAATCACTTCGGTTGCAACATCCTCCGCATTGAGCACCCGCTGGCGGCGGTTCTGGCTGAGCAAACGTTGGCTTAGGTGCAGGCTCAAATTGATGAGGGGCAGGTCAAGCTGGGCGGCGACCTGTTTGAGCAAGTCGGTTTTGCCCGCGCGCGCGCTGCCAGCGAGGATGGTGAGTTTGTAATATCCACCCTGGGTGGCGCGGATGGTGTCGAGGAGCTGAGGAAAGGACACGTCGGTCATGGCGTTCTTCCCTTCTGGGAAAATGGATAAGCAACCAGCGGTTTGATGATTCCTGGGAGCACCAAACGCTGGCGGGGTTGCTTCTCCTGTGTGGTGGTGGAATCGGTCCATGACCCTATTTGAAGACCATCCTCGTCCAGAAGGACTCGGCTTCTCCGGATAAGCAGGTAGCAGGTGGCGGTGGCGTGGTGCATGCAGGGTGGTTCAGCGCTGCGGCTGTTTCAGTTTTGTGAAGGTGTCAGGCTTGTCCGTGGTGACATCCGCCGCCGCCCGCTCACCCTTGACCCATTGCTCAACCTCTGATGCCAGAAACTTCCACAGTCGCCAGACCTTATGCGCGGGCAACTTCTTCCGCTCGATCCATTTGCAAATAGTGCCTGGATTGACGCCGAGATGCGCCACAATTTCATCAACTGACAGCCATCGCTCTTGCATACTCTCGTGCTCCGCTTCAGGTTGATCAGCACCGCTTTATCGACAGCGCATTGGCCAGAGATTTTAGGCCGTGTGTCCACGAACACCAGCCAAAACAGGAGGGAATCTGGGAAGGGCTGGGGACATCGTGACCCCCTGGTGGTGAAGCTCAAGGTGTTGAGCACCCGACGCAGCGGCGCGAAAAATCTGCCATCCTCTCAATCCTCAAAGCGCGGCTCATTACCCTGATCGCCTTCGCCGGGTCACCTTTCGGGACCCCGAAGACGGCAAGGTCCTCGTGTTCCTGACGAATAACTTTGATCTACCAGCGGAAGTCATCGCCCAACTCTACATGTTACGCTGGCGAGTCGAATTGTTCTTCAAGTGGATCAAGCAGAACCTGCGAATCAAACACTTCTTCGGCACCAGCGACAACGCCCTCAAGACCCAGGTCTGGATCGCCATTTGTGTCTACGTCCTGGTGGCGATCATCCGCAAGGAACTCCACATCGACCTGTGCCTGTCCCAAATCCTACAGATTCTGAGCGTCAACGCATTTGACCAAGTGCCTCTGGCTGAATTGATTGCGAATACCTAATCCCAAGACGAATCGTCATATCCTTCTAACCAGCTGATGTTGTGGGGGTAATGGCCGGATGCTTGTGAATCGCCGGATAAACCGACAAATCGGGAGGTTTATCCGAACCGCAGCCCCTGGCCGCGCAGAGCCGGTCTTGCCTCTTTAACCGTTGCGCAACAAGCAACTGTATCCTTGACTCGCCAAGCGCAGAATGCTCTATTGCCCCCGTGAGTCCCGTCAAAGCGAACGTTCATAAGACGTTCCGGATAAACCGCCCAAGTTGACGTTCGTTAACGCTGTTCGACGAATGAACCGTAGTCGTATCCTCCGCCTCGCCGTACTCGTCACAGCATTGTGGCCGGTATCGGCGTCGGCCGACGTGGGGACTCCGTTGGTCTGGGGTACAGCATTTCACCTATTCCTAGGCAACGCGCTGCTCGGACTCCTGGAGGGGTGGTTGCTGGCACGAGTCTTCGGCCTGTCGACCAAGCGGTGTGCTTGGTGGCTTGTCGTCGCGCGAGGATGGACGTTGTTTCGCCGACCCAGATGACTCGACCGTCTGAAGTGATCATGTTCTTTATCTCTGCTTCGGATGGAGATATCTATCGTTCGGAGCTCACTGGCTCGGCAGACTCCAAGATTGCCGAGTTGGGCTCGACAAATCATTGGCGAGACCATCTTGAACTCAGGGGACAAGACCAACGGAGACCAAAATGAATACGAAGACACAACGTGGCAGTGGGGTTGATACAAAGATGCTGAGAACCCTAGTCGGCAGCGCGTTCGCGCGGATGCCTCTCCATGCGCTCGCATTGGCATTCCTGTGTATGTTCCATAGTGGAAACGCACAAGTGACAACGTTCACATCCAGCACGTTTGCCGTCGGAGACGAGGACACTGGGCCGCCGCACGTTGCCGTGATGGATGCCAATGGCGACGGCAAACTGGACTTGGTCGTTCCACACTATGGTTTCCGGTGGGGCATTCCAGGGGATCCAGGCGGGTGGGGCAGCACTCTTGCGCTGCTTATCAATAACGGAACGGGCGGCTTCAGCAGCCACACCACGCTGGATGTCGGCCGTGGACCTTGTTGTGTGATCAGTGCGGATGTCAATAACGACGGGCGAGTGGACCTGGTTTCTGTGAATCAGACGGACAATAACCTCACCATCCTGACGAACGGCCCCAGCGGTTTTGTTTGCAGCAGCACAGTCTCCGCCGGCAACCGGCCGACTTTTGTCCGGTCCGCGTATGTGAATGATGATTGTCATCTGGACCTGATCGTGGCAAACGCCGGCGGGAACAACCTGACTGTGCTGACAGGCAACGGGAACGGGACCTTCAGCTACCATGCAACGCTGGCGGTCGGAGCTGAACCGTTGTCCGTTGCGGTAGCTGATTTCAACGGCGACGGTCGTACGGATGTAGCGGCGGCAAACAGAGAATCGCACTCCCTGACGATATACACGAACAACCCAGCCGGCACGCTTGGCTTCAGCGCCACGCTGCCCGTAGGGACCTATCCCAACTGCGTCATGGCGGCGGATTTTGACGGTGACGGCAGCACAGACCTTGTGTCCGTGAACTGGGGCAATGCCACGATGACGGTGTTGACCAACAACGGCAGCGGAGTCTTCGGTTTCAATGCGACGCTGTCTGTGGGGGAGCACCCTTCCACCGTCGCGCCGGCGGATTTCAACGGCGACGGCTCCATTGACCTGATCTGCGCGAATACTGCCAATGGAGATGGCAGTACACTGACTGTGTTAACGAACAATGGTCTTGGTGTTTTCTCCTTCTGCGACACACTCGCCGCCGGCAGGATTCCAAATGTCGTCGCCGCCGATCTCGACAACGACGGCAAACCGGACTTGGTTTGCCCCAATTTCCGGGACGGCACAGTGACCGTGCTGAAGAACACTTCCTCCTACCCGCCGCCCGCCGGCAGCCCGAATCTAACCATCGCCCGTGTGGGCGCGCACGTGCGAGTTGCGTGGCCGTCCGTCTCCCCCGGTTGGTCGCTGCAGGAGACGGCCGGTTTGCACACATCGGCGTGGCTGCCAAGCGGCTACAGTGGATGTGGCATTGCCGATGACGGGTCGAGCAAGAGCCTGACAGTGCCCTGCTCGAACAAACAAATGTTCTTTCGCCTCATCCATCCCTGATTCTCACATCTGGGGAGGAGTAAAGGGGTCGGTCCCGGAATGCAGGAATATGCATCGAGGGCGTTCAAGGCCCGCTGCCTGCCGGAGTTCAAGTGCGCGCTTTTCGTCCGCCCAAAGATCGATGCGGACATCGCCGAAACGGAAGCCTGGTATGCGGAACGCCAGGAGCAGAGGCGGCGGTCCCAGAAGTCATGAACTTAGCCCTTTGAGGTGCGACCGCCACGCCCTGACGACGTGATCGTCCAGTCAACATTCCTGCTTTCCGGGACCGACCCCTTTACGAATTTGTTGGAGAATCCGACCTCAACGACATGTGCTGTGCCTTGGCGAGCGTCAAGAATGCTCCGGAGGTAAAACTCGTCGAAATCCAGTGCCGCTCGCTTTTCTTCTGCTGTGAGGTTTGCGAACAATTCAGTTCCCATGTTTTTCCTTTCTGGTCGTGGTGTTTTTCTTTGCTGTGGATGTGTCGCGTGGCCTAGCCGCCGAACGAGGGGAGCTAACCGGCCTGCGCGGCTTTTCGCGCAGGTCCGGTTGAGCGCAGGGTTATGCGCCGTGAGCGCGGTACCTGTCCCGTAAGTCCTTCTTTGCAGACTTGATGTATCGACCAAAGTCTCGATCCTTTTTCCGTTTCTCCGCATAGGACATGTCGTTGAATGCCGCTTCTTCTTTGAGCTTGAGGAAACTATCAAGAGATTCCTGGCTGATTTCGCCGGCATGTACGGCCGCGAGTACGGCACAGCCTGGCTCGCCAGTATGGCTACAGTCCTGATAGCGGCAGCGGGACGCGAAGGCGGTGATGCCGGAATAGCTGCTGGCTATGCCGCTTTCGGCTCCGAGGATGCCGAATTCGCGCATTCCCGGGTTGTCGATGACCAGCGCGCCAGCGTCGAGGCGTATCAGCTCACGACGAACGGTCGTGTGTCGCCCTTCTCCTGTCCAGCTGACAGACCTCGTTTCCATCCTGTCACGGCCGACCAACTGATTGATCAGGGTGCTTTTTCCAACCCCTGACGAACCGACGAAACAATAGGTCTTTCCAGGCTGCAGCAGGCGTTTAACATCCTCGAGGCCGTCTCGCGTCACGTTACTCAAAGGCAGGATCGGCACGGTGATACCGATAGACTCGATTTCCGCCAACTGCGTAGCCAGCACTGTGGGATTCACCAAGTCCGTCTTGGTCAACAGAATGTACGGCTCGGCGCCACCTTCCATCACCATGACGAGATAGCGTTCCAAACGCTTTGGATTGAAATCGAAGTGGCAAGACTGCACGATGAGCACGTAATCCACGTTCGCTGCAATCATCTGGTACTCCATGACGGTGCCAGCCGATTTCCTGCGCAGAGAAGTCCTGCGCTCCAGTAGCGCGTGGATCACCCCAAAGTCGTCGCCAGACTGCTTTTCCACACAAACCCAGTCGCCTACGCACGGCAGCTCTTGGCTCAGGTGGCGATGGTGCAAATAACGCCCAGCCAACTTTGCCCGAAAATTCCCGTCCTGATCCACGAGCAGAAGTTGGTCCCGGTCGACCGCCGCTACGCGGGCGACGGTATCCGGCGGTTTGCAGTCTGCCCGCTGCGCAAACCAGTCGTCCCAGCCCAATTCACTCAATTCACAATACTGATTCATCATCTATTGTCGACCATCGAATGTCCGCGATGTTGAGGCGCATAACCCAAAGCTCACCGACCGCCGCCGACCACGGGCGCGCATTCCGATGAAATCGGACACGGATTCCGATTTGATCCGGACAGGATTCCGGTCGATGTCGGACAGCGTTCCGGAGTTTGCCGGACAGTTTCTCGGAGCGAAGCGACGCTCGGGTTCGTCAACTACTCTTTGTAGCTTCGCCAGTCAAGTGTGCCGATGGGCACGGTCCGCAGGGGGGGAGGTTCTTGGGGCGAGTTGTGGACCAGGAGACCGGTCCCCAATGGGGGTAGCGCCGCTGCTGACCGAAGCTTCGAGCCCCAGCTCGCGGTCAGCAGCGTAGCGCCTGGGGCCCCATTGGGGGGCGGTCTCCTGGCCCACAACGGTGACCTCGCCTTACGCGTGGGATTCCGAGTCCGAAGGAGGTCCGTGGCTGCGGTCGT
>MWFF01000024.1 GCA_002071485.1 Verrucomicrobia bacterium ADurb.Bin006
GACAAACGTCTCGCCCCGACGCGGCGACTCGTGATTGAACAGGATGCCGTTGCTGGCATGGAGTCCGTACGACTCCCGGTAATTCACCGTGATCCAGTAGGCGTAGACTTTGGCGCATCCGTACGGGCTGCGCGGATAAAACGGGGTCGACTCGCTCTGGGGTGTCTCGATGACCTTGCCGTACATCTCGCTCGAAGAGGCCTGGTAAAAACGCGGGCGAATCCCGGCCTCGCGGATGGCTTCGAGCAGGCGCACGGCGCCCGTGGCGGTGATGTCGGTCGTGTACTCGGGACTGTCGAAACTGACGCGGACATGGCTTTGGGCGGCGAGATTGTAAATTTCCTCGGGTTGGATATGCCCGATCAGGCGGGCCAGAGCGCTGGCGTCGCTCAGATCGCCGTAGTGCAGGTGCAGATGCGTCCGTCCAACGTGGGGATCGGAATAGATCGGATCGAGCCGGCCGGTGTTGAAAGTGCTGGCGCGGCGGATGATGCCATGGACCTCGTAGCCTTTGCCCAGCAGGAACTCAGCGAGGTAAGAACCGTCCTGGCCGGTGATGCCTGTGATCAGCGCCTTCTTCATTGCATAGTCCGCGAGGGTCGGGGGGGGCGGTACGTCGGTGCGTCGGTACGTCGGTGCGTCAGTGCGTCAGTGGCCGGTGCGTCGGTAGGCGGTACGTCGGTGCGTCGGTACGTCGGTGCGTCGGTGCGTCGGTGCGTCGGTGCGTCGGTGCGTCGGTGCGTCGGTGCGTCGGTGCGTCGGTGCGCCAGCAAGCATACAGGCCGCCAGTTCCTGCTCGTAATCGTAATCCTCTGTGTTCTCTGTGGCTCTGTGGTTCAATTCGGGACGGTGACTGTCATCGAGGGGAATTCACCACAGAGGCGCAGAGCACACAGAGAAGACCCTAATCCCCAAAGAACCTGATTCCACCCTGCCCTGCTCTTTACGTTCCTTTGCGATCGACCGTCAATCCCCGCCCACCGTCTACCGACGCACCGACGCACCGACGCACCGTCTACCGGCCCCCATCTCCGAACTCCTATCTCCGAACTCAGACGCCGCCAGTTCGCGTATGAACTGCCGGAATTCGGGTCCGATCTCTGGGTGCTCGAGTCCGAAGATGACATTGGTGCGCAGGAAATCGAGTTTGTTGCCGATGTCGTGTCGGCAGCCATCGATGACGCTGCCGTACATGGCCATATCATCGAGCATCAGTTGCATCGCGTCGGTGAGCTGAATCTCGCGATTCTTGCCGGGCGGGGTGCGGTCGATATACTCGAATATGCGCGGCCCCAGGGCGTATCGGGACGCAATCGTCAGGTTCGACGGCGCCTCGTCGACACTCGGTTTCTCGACCAAACGCCGGATCAGGTAGAGATCGTCGGCGATCGGAACGCCGTCAATGACGCCGTATCGGCTGACCTTGGCGGGGTCGACCCGTTCGAGGGCAACTACCGGCTCGTTGTAACGATCGTAAAGCTCGATCAGGCGACGCGCGACGGACCAGCGGCTCTGGATCAGGGTGTCACCCAGCATGAGGAGGAACGGTTCGCCATTGACATGATGGCGGGCGCACCGGACGGCGTCGCCCAACCCGCGCAGTTCCTTCTGCCAGACGAAGTGGACGTCAGCCATCTGCGAGATGCGCCGGATGGACTCGAGTTCGGCCTTCTTGCCCTTGGCTTCGAGTTCGGCTTCGAGTTCGAAATTGCGGTCGAAGTGCTCTTCGATGGCCCGCTTGCCTTTGCCGATGATGATCAGGATGTCCGTGATGCCGGCATCGACCGCTTCCTCGACCACGAACTGGATGGTCGGCGTATCGACAACCGGCAGCATCTCCTTGGGCTGCGCCTTGGCCGCGGGGAGGAATCGGGTGCCGTAGCCCGCGGCGGGAATGACAGCCTTTCGGATCATAGTCGGTGGGCGGTGCGTCGGTGCGTCGGTACGCCGGTGCGTCGGTGCGTCAGTGCGTCAGTGGGCGGTGAAGGAGTTATGTTCCGAAATCATGCCGCCAAGCATCCGCCCGATGGCTTGGAGTCGAGCAACGGCATCTGAATGCTCAAATTCGATCAAGTACTCGCATGCATAGGCGGTGTCCAGCCAGTGCAGGGTTTCCTGGAGTTCGCCGTCAGCGTCGGTAAGTTTGCTAAGGAAATGAGCAGGGTATCGCCGCTTGGCCCACGATTCGGCAAGGTTCGCGCCAATCGACCGTACGCTGCGGCGAATCTGATCAGTCAGGGCATACCTCTCCTCGGGTGGCCACTGCTTTGTCAGTAAGAAAACGTCCTGCTGCAAAGAAAAGGAAGCCTGATAAACCTCCAGTTCCTTGAAGCTCCTCGCCAACGTGCCCATAAACAAGCCACCGTCTACCGGCGCACCGGCGCACCGTCTACCGACGTACCGGCGCACTGAATCTCTGGCTTAAAGACCTTGATGCCCATCGGCTCGAGTTTGGCGACGAGGGCCTCGAACATCGCGTCGTCACGATAGGTCCCGACAATCGCGCCGCCCGATCCGGTGAACTTGGCGCTGGCGCCCACGGACCGCGCGGCCTGGATCATCCGCAGGTTGCCCTCGCTGATCGGATAGAGCTCGCGGCGTTTGTCGAAGTTGCGATCGAGCAGCGCCGGGATTCGATCGAGTTGGCGGTTCAACAGACAATCGCGGACCTCGGCGGCCAGATCGGCCCAGTACTTCATGGCGTTGACCACGGCCGGATCACCTCGGTTGAACCTCTGGCGGATGTCGGTGTGAAAGACTTCGGTGCCTTCAGCCAGATCGGTCCGGTAGGCAATGTATAAGGGCGGCAAAAGGCTCGGATCGAGTTCCTCGTATTGGCCGTGTCCCTGGCGCTCGAACAGGGTACGGTCGAAATCCATGTAGACAACGCCTTCGTAGACCTGGATGACCCGGTCCTGGAGGCCGGCCGGGATGCCCAGCTCGGAGGTCTCGACCGACAGAATCAGGCCGGGCTGGAGCGGTTTGGGGATCGAGACTCCGTAGAACTTCATCAAGGCGCGCAGACATGCCGTGATGATCGCGCTCGAACCGGCCAGGCCGACCTGGTTCGGTATATCCGAATGATAACGCAAGGTGAAATTGGCGTCGTGCAGCTTCACCCCCTGCTCCTGGCAATAGTCGACAAACCGCTTCACGCTCGCCTTGAGCAACCTCAGCCCGCCGTAGTACCCGTGTAGACGCACATCGCTCATCAGATGCCCGAGACAGTCGAATCGGAGCAGGTCGCGGTCATTGGGCAGGATTTCGAGTTCGGGCGATTCCCAGAGACAAACCTCGGCTCGGAAATTCCGGATGATGAACGAGATTGTCTTTCCGAAATAGCCGTCTGACGGGTTTCCGATCAACCCGGCCCGCGGATGAGCATATGTGCGGATGAGCATCGGAGTTCGGAGATCGGAGATGGGGGGGGCGGTGCGTCAGTACGTCGGTGCGCCAGAGGCCGGTGCGTCGGTGCGTCAGTGCGTCAGTGCGTCGGTGCGTCCGTGACCAAAGAACCGCCCTGGCTGCCTTTCCTGTTCGTGATCGTGATCCTCTGTGTTCTCTGTGCCTCTGTGGTACAATTCGGGGCGGTGACTGTCATCGAGGGGAATTCACCACAGAGACGCAGAGTGCACAGAGAAGACCCTAATCCTCAAAAGACCAAGACACCTGATTCCGCCCAGCCATGCTTTCCTCTGTGATCTCTGTGTCTCTCTGGTTCAATTGGGGACGGTGACTGTCATCGAGGGGGATTCACCACAGAGACGCAGAGTGCACAGAGAAGACCTTAATCCTCAAAAGACCAAAACACCTGATTCCGCCCAGCCATGCTTTGCTCTGCGTTCTCTGTGTCTCTGTGGTTCAATTCGGGGCGGTGACTGTCATCGAGGGGGATTCACCACAGAGACGCAGAGTGCACAGAGAAGACGCTGTTCAACATAAGGACGCGAAGGAACGTAAAGGACCCAAAAGACTCCACGTTGCCCTCCCCTTTTCGTTCCTTTGCGATCTTCTGTCAGTCCCCGCCCACCGGCTACTGACGCACCGACGCACCGGCGCACCGGCTATCGTCCCACCGCCTCCCTGATCGCCGCGACAATGCGGTCCTGATCGGGTTCGGAAAGGAACGGATGCATCGGCAGACTGATCACCTCGCGCGAGGCCTTCTCGGAAACGGGGAAATCGCCAAACCGATAGCCGCAATCGGCGAACACCGGCTGCTCGTGCAAACACTTCGGATAGTAAACCGCCGTCGGAATCCCCTGGGCCTTCAGCGCGGCTCCCAGGGCGTCGCGATCCGGCACGCGAATGGTGTACTGGGCGTAGACGTGCGTGTTGCCGGGGGCGACGGGAGGGGGGAGAACCGGTGCGTCGGTGCGTCGGTGCGTCGGTGCGCCGGTGCGCGCAGAGCCAGGCGGCAAGGGGGATGAGTTGTCGGGATTCGACGAAGCATCCGCGCTCGGCGGCTGTGTGAGCAGCGCGGTGTAGCGGGCGCCGATGTGGGCGCGCTGTTCGACCTCCCACTCGAAGTGCGGCAGTTTGGCAAGGAGAACCGCCGCCTGCAAGGTGTCGAATCGCCCGTTCATCCCGAGGTACGGATGGTGATGGCGCTTGAGTCCGCCGTGGGTGCGTATGGCACGCATCGTGTCGGCCAACGCATCGTCATTGGTGAACAGCGCGCCGCCGTCGCCGTAACACCCCAGCGGCTTCGCCGGGAAGAAGCTGGTGCTCCCGATCAGGGTCACGCCGCAACTCCGACGCCCCCGCTGGGTCGCGCCGAAGCTCTGCGCGCCGTCCTCGATCACAGGCAGCTTGTGCTTTGCCGCGATCGCATTGATTCGGTCGTAATCGGGCATCTGACCGAACAGGCTGACGGGCAGGATCGCCTTGGTCCTCGGCGTGATGGCCGGTTCGATGAGGTCGATATCGATGTTATAGGTCTCGGGCTCGATGTCGACGAAGACAGGCTTTGCGCCGACCAGTCCTATGACTTCGGCGGTGCTGATCCAGGTAAACGGGACCGTGATGACTTCGTCGCCGGGTCCGATCCCCAAGGCGCGAAGCGCGATTTCGAGGCTGTCGGTTCCGCTGGCCACGGTGATCGTATGCCTGACGCCGACAAAGGTCGAGAGCGCGGCCTCGAGCTCGGCGATCTCGGGTCCCATGATGAAATGGCCGTGTTCGAGCACCCGCTTGATGCGGCCGTCGATCTGGGGACGATAGCGCGCGTACTGTTCTTGAAGGTCAATGAAGTTCATACATCGGAGATCGGGTCAGTGTGTCAGTGCGTCGTGGATCGGAGATGGGAGTTCGGAGATCGGAGTTCGGAGATGGGAGTTCGGAGATCGGAGTTCGGAGATCGGAGTTCGGAGATCGGAGTTCGGAGATCGGAGTTCGGAGATCGGAGTTCGGGGGGACGAAGACATCACTTGGTGTCGTGCCATTTACGTTCCTTTGCGATCTTCTGTTGTACCATTGCCGGACATGCCTTCCTCTGTGCTCTCTGTGTCTCTGTGGTTCAATTGGGGGGCGGTGACTGTCATCGTCGGGATTCACCACAGAGCCACAGAGCACACAGAAAAGACCTTGTTTAACATAAGGACGCAAAGGGACGCAAAGGACCCAAAAGACTCCACGTTGTCCGCCCCTTAGCGTTCCTTTGCGATCTTCTGTCAGTCCCCGCCTACCGCCCACCGACGCACCGGCTACCGACGCACCGGCTACCGACGTACCGACGCACCGGCTATCGCCCCCCCATCCCCGAGCACCTCGAGAACCTCGACGATGCGCTGGCCGGCGCATCCGTCCCATTTCTCGGGAATGCCGCCTTTCTTCCACTGACCGTCGAAGAGCCGTTCGAGATGCGGCTTGAGCCTGGCCGGATCGGTGCCCACCAACTCGTTCGTCCCGATGTCGACCGTCTCGGGGCGCTCGGTGTTGTCGCGCAAGGTGAGACACGGAACACGCAAAACAGTCGTCTCTTCGGTAATGCCGCCCGAATCGGTGATCACGGCTTTGGCGCGCTCGACGAGGTAGTTGAATTCGAGATAACCGAGAGGCTCGATCAGGTGCAACCCAGGCCAGGCTGCCGCGCCGCCATTGGCGTCGATTTGCTTTCGCGTCCGCGGATGAACCGGGAAGATCACTTTGTGCCCTCGAGCGCCTTCGACGATGGCATCGAGCAAGGCGCGCAGTTGAGTCGCGCGATCCACATTGGCCGGACGATGCAGGGTCAGGACAAAGTAATCGGCTGGGCGCAAGGCCAGATCGCCCCAGACAGGCGGCGGACGGAGTCGGGTCCGTTGTTTGAGGAGCGTATCGATCATCGTGTTGCCGACGAAGAAGATGCGGTCGTCGGCGACGCCGGCCCGGCGGAGGTTCGCGTTGGCCGTCTCACTGGTGGTGAAGAACCAGTTCGTCACGGAATCCGTGACCACGCGATTGATCTCCTCGGGCATCGTCCAGTCGCCGGACCGGATTCCGCCTTCGACATGCGCAACGGGAATCTGGAGTTTGCGGGCGGTGATTGCGCAGGCCATGGTCGAGGTGACGTCGCCCACCACGATGCAGAGAGCGCACGGACGGTCGAGCAAGAGTTTCTCGTAGCGGGTCATGATCGCCGCGGTCTGTTCCGCCTGTGTGCCCGAGCCCGCTTCGAGGTTGATGTCCGGCTCGGGAATCCCGAGTTGCTCGAAGAAGGCCCCTGACATGGCCCTGTCATAATGCTGTCCGGTGTGGACCAGCCGATACCGCAGGGTCGAGCCACGCGCTGCCGCCGACTCGAGAGCGTCGATGATCGGCGCGATCTTCATGAAGTTCGGACGCGCCCCGGCGATGAGATCGACGAGAATCGTCGGAGATCGGAGATGGGAGATCGGAGATGGGAGATCGGAGATCGGAGATCGGAGATCGGAGTTGGAAGATCGGGGGGCGGACATCGGTTGTCGGTGCGTCGGTACGTCGGTGCGACAGCAAACATACAGGCTGCCAGGCCCTGCTCGTAATCGTAATTCTCTGTGTTCTCTGTGTCTCTGTGGTTCGGCACATCGGAGATGGGAGATCGGAGATCGGAGTTCGGGGGAACGATGACATCACTTGGAGTCGTGCCCTTCGCGTTCCTTTGCGGTCTTCTGCTAATCGCCCAACCCCAATTCCCGATCTTCGATCTCCAATCTCCGAGCGCCTTAAGCCAGCTACAAGCCGGCGCTCCGGTGCCCGATCTCCGATCTTCGATCTCCCATATCCG
>MWFF01000025.1 GCA_002071485.1 Verrucomicrobia bacterium ADurb.Bin006
CCGATCGTCGATCTCCAATCTCCGAGCGCCTTAAGCCAGCTACAAGCCGGCGCTCCGGTGCCCGATCTCCGATCTTCGATCTCCCATATCCGATCTTAGGCTTCCCGCATTCCGCTTGCCCCTTGCCGCTTCGCCGCCCATGCTTTCCTCTGCGTTCTCTGTGTCTCTGTGGTTCATTTGGGGACGGTGACTGTCATCGAGGGGGGATTCACCACAGAGACGCAGAGTGCACAGAGAAGACCTAATCCTCAAAAGACCAAACCACCTGATTCCGCCCAGCCATGCCTTCCTTTGTGATCTCTGTGTCTCTGTGGTTCATTTGGGGACGGTGACTGTCATCGAGGGGGGATTCACCACAGAGACGCAGAGCACACAGAGAAGACCCTAATCCTCAAAAAGCAAGGAACCTGATTTCGCGTTGCCCTGCCCTTTACCTTCCTTTGCGATCTTCTGTCAGTCCCCGCCTACCGCCCACCGACGCACCGCCCACCGACGCACCGCCCACCGACGCACCGGCTACCGATGCACCGCCCTCGATCTCCGGACTCCCATCTCCGAACCCCTTTGCACTTGGCGCCTATCCCATTGCGTAGAAGCTGCGATACCACGCGACAAATCGC
This sequence comes from Verrucomicrobia bacterium ADurb.Bin006, assembly GCA_002071485.1. GTDB lineage: Bacteria > Verrucomicrobiota > Verrucomicrobiia > Limisphaerales > J093 > MWFF01. The sequence continues at coordinate 621 of MWFF01000025.1, forward strand.
CTCACCCCTTCTTCGATGGATGTCGCGGGCCTGAACCCGACGTCGCGCATGAGGTCGTCGACATCGGCATACGTGGCCGGTACATCGCCGGGCTGCATCGGCAACATCCGCTTCTGAGCCGCGCGCCCCAGGGCCTGTTCGAGGAGCTCGATGAGGCGGAGGAGCTCGACGGGATTGTTGTTGCCGATGTTGTAAAGGCGGTAGGGCGCCGCGCTGGTGCCCGGGTCGGGGGCATCACCCGACCACGCCGGGTTCGGGGTAGCGACGCGGTCAACGACGCGCACCACGCCCTCGACGATGTCGTCGATGTAGGTGAAATCGCGGCGCATCCGTCCTTCGTTGAAGACATCGATCGGACGGCCTTCGAGGATGGCTTTGGTGAAGAGGAACAGGGCCATGTCGGGCCGGCCCCAAGGACCGTACACGGTGAAGAAGCGGAGTCCGGTCGTCGGCAATCCGTACAGATGGCTGTACGTGTGGGCCATCAGCTCATTGGCCTTCTTGGTGGCGGCGTACAGGCTCAGCGGATGATCCACGTTCTGATGCACGGAGAAGGGCATCCGCGTGTTCGCGCCGTAGACCGAACTCGATGAGGCGTAGACCAGATGCTCGAGGCCGTTGTGACGGCATCCCTCGAGGATGTTGGTGAATCCGACGAGATTGCTGTCGACATACGCGCGCGGATTTGTGAGCGAATAGCGGACACCGGCCTGGGCGGCCAGGTGGATCACACGCCGCGGACGCGTGTCGGCGAAAAGACGCTCGAGGCCGTCCCGATCGGCCAGGTTCAGCCGGTGAAACTCGAACCCGGCGCGGCCGGTCAATCGCGCCAGGCGCGCCTCTTTGAGCCGGACATCGTAGTAGTCGTTGAGGTTGTCCAGGCCGATCACCTGGTCCCCGCGCGCGATCAGGCGCTCGGCGACGTGATATCCGATGAACCCGGCAACGCCTGTAACCAGAAGCTTCATTCAAGCTTTCCACACCTGACCGGGCCTGGCGGGTGTGCCGGACATGGCGTTGCGGGTATCGACGATGCAAGACGCCCACTCGGCCAGTTGACGATAGTCGACAGCCTTGTGGTCAGTCGCGATCAGGACGACGTCGAATCCTCCGATGCTCGATGCCGACCAAGGCACGGACTCCGTTCCGGCCCAGTGGCTGTGTTCGCGAGTCGGTCGGATGACCGGCACATGCGGATCGTGATAGGCGACCAGGGCGCCTCGTTTCTTGAGCAGATCGAGCAGGATGTAACTTGGCGATTCGCGGTCGTCGTCGACGTCCGGCTTATACGCCAGGCCGAGCACGAGGACGCGGCTGCCATTGAGCGGCTTGCGCTTGGCGTTCAGAGCCTCGGCGACACGGTTGACCACATACACGGGCATTGACGTGTTGATCTCGCCCGCCAGTTCGATAAACCGAGTGTGCTGTCCGTACTCGCGCGCCTTCCAGGTCAGATAGAACGGGTCGATCGGGATGCAATGCCCACCCAAGCCGGGTCCGGGGTAGAAGGGCATGTAACCGAACGGCTTGGTCCGGGCGGCATGGATGACCTCCCAGACATCGATGCCCATCGCGCCGTAGACGATCTTGAGTTCGTTGACCAGGGCGATGTTGACGCTGCGAAAGATGTTCTCGAGCAGTTTGGTCGCCTCGGCGGCCCGACACGACGAGACGGGCACGACGGTGTTGATCGCTTGGCTGTAGAGGGCGACAGCACGATCGAGACAGGCCGGGGTGTAACCGCCGACGACTTTGGGGATGTCGCGGACGACGCTTTGCGGGTTGCCGGGGTCTTCGCGCTCGGGCGAAAACGCCAGGTGGAAGTCGGTCCCGGCCTTCAACCCGGACCCTCGCTCGATCACCGCGCACAGGTCCTCGTCGGTTGTGCCGGGGTACGTCGTCGATTCGAGAACCAACAGGGCGCCCCTCGAGAGATGGGGCGCAACAGCCTCGCCTGTCTTGAGAATGAACGAGATGTCCGGTTCGCGGTTCTTGTTCAGCGGCGTCGGCACACAGATGATCACCGCCGAAACCTCTCTGATCCGCGAAAAATCGGTCGAGGCTTCGAACCGGCCGGCCCGGACCTGCTCCTGGATGGCGTCTGAACCGATGTGCTTGATGTAGCTGCGTCCCTGCTGAATGGCCTCGACCTTGGAAGAATCGATATCGAGTCCGAGCACGCGCGCGCCGGACCGCGCGAACTGGAGAGCGAGCGGCAGACCGACGTAACCAAGTCCAACAACGGCGATTAGGCGGGCGTCAGGAGGAGCGGGCATGGGAGTGTCAGTGGGTCAGTGCGTCGGTAGCCGGTGCGTCGGTGCGCCGGTGCGTCGGTGCGTCAGTGCGTCGGTATGACAGCAAACACAAAGGCCGCCAGTTCCTGCTCGTAATCGTAATCCTCTGTGTTCTCTGTGTCTCTGTGGTTCGGCACATCGGAGATGGGAGTTCGGAGATGGGAGTTCGGAGATGGGAGTTCGGAGATGGGAGTTCGGAGATGGGAGTTCGGAGATCGGAGTTCGGAGATCGGAGTTCGGAGATGGGAGTTCGGGGGGACGAAGACATCACTTGGAGTCGTGCCCTTCGCGTTCCTTTGCGATCTTCTGTTGAACCTCCACCAGGCCGTGCTTTGCTCTGCGCTCTCTGTGTCTCTGTGGTTCGGCACATCGGAGATGGGAGTTCGGAGATCGGAGTTCGGGGGAACGAAGACATCACTTGGGGTCGTGCCTTTCGCGTTCCTTTGCGATCTTCTGTTAATCGCCCAACCCCAATTCCCGATCGTCGATCTCCAATCTCCGAGCGCCTTAAGCCAGCTACAAGCCGGCGCTCCGGTGCCCGATCTCCGATCTCCGATCTCCCATATCCGATCTTAGGCTTTCCGCATCCCGCTTGCCCCTTGCCGCTTCGCCGCCCATGCCTTCCTCTGTGATCTCTGTGTCTCTGTGGTTCAATTCGGGGCGGTGACTGTCATCGAGGGGAATTCGCCACAGAGACGTAGAGTGCACAGAGAAGGCCTTAATCCTCAAGAATACCAAAGAACCTGATTCCACGTTCCCCTGCCCTTTGCGCTCCTTCGCTTCAGAGCAATCGTTCGAGGATGGGGGCAGCGGATTGGAGTTTGGATTGTATCTTCGCCAGGTGTTCGAGGCGCTTGCGACAGATATCGAACTCCTCTTCGCTCAGGAAACCGCCAGTCAAATCCTCGTGCAGGCCGTCCATCATCTCAGTCAGACGCTTGCCTGCAACGCCGAGTCGGGGCTTAAGGAACTCGCGGTAGAGTTCCAAGAGCATGGTTGCGGGGTCGGAGGCGAGTTGGAAGTAATCGCGTCGATCTCCGGGAATCCAGATTTGGCGAATGGCACCCCAAGCGACCAATTGACGGGCGCCCATGCTCGTGCTCGCCTTGCTGATTTCGAGTTGGGCGGCGATCTCATCGAGGGAGAGCGGACGCGCGGAAAAGAAGAGTAAACCGTAAATCTGTCCGACAGATCGTGGGAAACCGAGACGACGACACAGATTCCCGACAGTGCTGATGAAGTCCTGTCGGGTCCGCGAGCGGAGCGGATTCGAGACAGAAGTCTCTCGTTGAGATGGGATTACGGTGGGCACACTTCGTGCCGGTCGGTTCGCCGACACGGGGGCGCCGGGCGAGCCGGACGGCTGTGAATAACTCGTCCGTTCAAAACGGTCTGAAAGGACTAGTACAAAACCCGCAGAAGGCAAGGAAAAAACGGTGCGCCGGTGCGTCGGTGCGTCGGTGCGTCAGTGCGTCGGTGCGTCAGTGCGTCGGTGCGTCGGTGCGCCGGTGCGTCGGTGCGCCGGTGCGTCAGTGCGTCGGAGTTCGGAGTTCGGAGATCGGAGATCGGAGTTTGGAGATCGGAGTTTGGAGATCGGAGTTTGGAGATCGGAGTTCGGAGATCGGAGATCGGAGATCGGAGTTCGGAGATCGGAGATTGGAGAAATGGCAGGTGGCATCCGGCGCTTGCGGCGGCGGGGGGCTGTCTGGTAGGTATTGGCGCAGGGCTTGCCGGTGTGGCGAAATGGCAGACGCACGGGACTTAAAATCCCGAGGCCTTCAACAGCCGTGCGGGTTCGAATCCCGCCACCGGCACCAACTCCGCTGTATGACCAGAACAACCGAACCGTACGGCGCTCTGACCGTTGTCGCGACCTTTGCCGGCAGCTTTGTCGACCGCCATGGCGCCTGACGAAGGTGGCAACGAAGGCACCGACACACCGGCTACCGACACACCGGCTACCGACGCACCGGCTACCGGCCCCCTTTGGGTCCGTGGACAATCCAGCCAGGCGCGAACACGTCGATCGCGTCTGGCAGGAGATACAACCAATCGGCGTATTCCGAATTTCAATTCGCCGACTGACGGCGCAGCGACTACGCTGCGCCGCCAGAACGTGGCCTCGACGAATCCAAACTCAGCCCAAACGCGGCGCCTCTGGATGGCACTGAGCCCGGCGCTAATCGTGCCGTGCCTGGGGGCCCTCGCCTACTTCGTCTTGTTTACGGAATCCGCGCTGGTCAAGACCCTCTACGGCAGCACGAAAGCATTCACAGTGGTCTGGCCCGTCCTGGCCCTGACACTGATCCTGCGTCAGCGGTTCCAGCTTCCGCATCCGCACCGTCGCGATCTCGATGCCATCGCGCTCGGGGCCGCGAGCGGCTTCCTGATCGGACTCGTTTTGGTCGGGCTCGCGCAGACCGCGTTGCGCGGCGCCGTCTCGTCTGGCGTTCCCGCCATTCGCTCGCAGGCTGAGCGATTCGATCTGATCGATCATTACTGGCAGTTCGCCCTGCTGCTCTCGGTCGTTCACGCGTTCATCGAGGAGTATTACTGGCGCTGGTTCGTCTACGGCCAGTTGCGGCGGTTGTTGCCCCCGGCGGGCGCGCATGTCGTGGCAGGCGCGGCGTTCGCAGCGCACCACGTGGTCATTACGGGTGTCTACTTCGGATGGGGCTGGGGCGTCGTGTTCGGGGCGGGCGTGGGCCTGGGCGGCGTCCTCTGGAGCATCATGTACGAGCGGCAAGGAACTCTGACAGGTGCCTGGATTTCGCACGCGATCGTCGATCTCGCGATCATGGCCGTCGGACACCGCGCCCTGTGGGGGACGTGGATTTTCTAGACATCAATGATTCGGCGACCCGGTTCAGGCGGCGGGCAGTTGAGATCGATACTCGGTGGGGGACAATCCGGTAATCTTCTTGAAGACCCGATTAAAATGGGTAAGCGACTGGAACCCGACCTCGAACGCGATCTCGCTGATGCGCAGGTTGGGATTGAGTGCGAGGTTTTTGGCCTTCTCGATTCGGATGCGCGAGACGAAGTCGGTGAAGTTGATGCCGGTGGCCTTCTTGAACACCTTGCAGAAGTAGAAAGTGCTGCTGTTGACCGCCCGCGCCACCTGGGTGAGCGTCAGGTCCTCCGCCTGATGCTCGAGGATGTACTCTTTAGCCTTGGCGATCATAGCGGGCTCCGGGTGTTCCTGGCGGACCAGCACCTGGTTGCTGACCATCGACAGGTGTTGTGCGAAGATCGAGAGCATCTTCACTACCGCGTCATGCTCGCGCGGCGAAAGCACAGGCGTCCGAAAGTAGGCGTCCTTCAGTTCCGATTTGTCGACATCGAGCCCCCACTTGGCAACCTGTCGAGCAACCCGCTCGAACTGGCTCTCGATAGGCTTCTTCCGAAACACCTGACCGGTTTGGAGGAATCCGACCAGTTGCTCGCCCAGGCGGACCGGGACGGCCGTTTCGCTCAAGGCCGATCCGCACAGAACGGTCTGGGGCTCGAACGCCGAGAGTTCGGAAAGACGCTGTTGGGTCAGCAAACAGGCGGCGCACGCGCTGCTTTTGCGCGCCATCAGGGCGCAGTAGGCATTCTCGTTGCGGCGCCCGTGATAGGGCAGTTGCCACGACTCGACCGTCCGCAGCGTCAACGGCAAGCCGGTGATATCGTTGAATGCACGGGCGTAATCGAGGTAAATCCTCGAATTCGCCAGCGCCTCAATCAGATTCTTGCCGTTGGTATTCATGGTTGCACGGCGAACAGAGCCTGTTCGCCCCAATGCGAATCCATCGACCGCAACAGAGGTTCGACAGCCAAGGACCGCGACCGAGTCCAGAAACACCGGGCGTCACAGCAAAGTCACCAGCATTTGCCATGACCCGCACAATTTATGTCCAATCAAAGGCAAACGTCAAGGCATGATCGAATGAAAACACACCGCCGATTCATGGATGCGAACAGGCTGGAGCGGGGACGTCCTCGTCCCCGTCCAATCGAGTCGCACACTGTGTTCGCGGGCGACGAGGACCTGTCTGCCCTGCCTGCCCTTTTGTTTAACCCTCATGGCCCATGCTTTGCGGCCTCTGTGTCTCTGTGGTTCAATTCGGGACGGTGACTGTCATCGAGGGGAATTCACCACAGAGACGCAGAGTACACAGAGAAGACCTTGATCCTCAAAAGACCACAACACCTGATTCCGCCCAGCCATGCTTTCCTCTGTGTTCTCTGTGTCTCTGTGGTTCGGCACATCGGAGATGGGATTTCGGAGATCGGAGTTGGGGGGAACGATGACATCACTTGGAGTCGTGCCCTTCGCGTTCCTTTGCGGTCTTCTGTTAATCGCCCAACCCCAATTCCCGATCTTCGATCTCCAATCTCCGAGCGCCTTGAACCGGCTACACACAGGCGCTCCGGTGCCCGATCTCCGATCTTCGATCT
>MWFF01000026.1 GCA_002071485.1 Verrucomicrobia bacterium ADurb.Bin006
TGCAGACCTGACGCAAAACGGTGAGTTTGCCCGCGGTTGGGGCTTGGTGTTTTTTCATGACCTGCCGTGTGGCAGGTTTTCGTCAAGCTTCCAACCATTTTTTTCGCCAATTCCTGTGGGATGGCTGTGAAACAGAATCGGTGTTCGTTGAGTAACCGTAACCTAAGGTTTTGGCCTCGTTGCTAGCAACGGAGAGAAATTCCGAGTGCTCCAACCCATGGCAGATTGTCGCACAAGCCGCGAGATGGAGGAAGCCAGGTCCTTCTAGATCATGTTGTTTTTCTGGCAGGCTGTGCAGTAACCTCCGCTCCTCCCTTTTGGCGATGAAGAAGACTAATTCGTCCTTTGGCCGCTGCAACGCGGGCAACAGCTCCAGATCGCTGGCGGCTAGCGCGGCGAGCATCAGGTTCAACGGCTGATCGAACAGCGGACGCGCCAGCGACGCGTCGAATTCAGGGTCGCCTTCGGGGAGCGCCGGCGGAGATTTACCGTTGAGCAACGCGGCTTTTTCCAGCGTTTGCGCCAGCACCCGGCGGCGCAGCTCGCCCGGCGGCAAGGGCGTGAGCTTCACGGGCGCGGGCGGGTGGAACAGGGCGCGCACAGCGCAGGGTCCGGTGCTGTCCTCCTGCCGCAGCAGGTCCTTGAACCAGTCGCCGGGCTGGCGCTCGAGCAGGAGCAGGCGCAACGACGGCAGACCGGCGTCGCGCCGATGAGTAAGAGCGCGAAGGAGTTCAGCCAGCGGCGCGGCGAGGGGTTGCGCATAGTCCACCACCAGCAGTGTGGGCGCGGGCCAGTTGAAATCGCGAGTGTGCGTGCGCTTGACCAGCCGTCGCAGGTCGCTGCTGCCGAGCAGGCCGGCCTGCCAGCCCGGCAGGGCGGCGGCGACGCGCAACAACAGTTCGAGGGCCAGACGGGTCTTGCCCGTGCCCGCGCCGCCCACCAGCAGCCGGGCGGAGATGGATTCTTTGCTTTCCACCCACGAGCAGAGCGCGTCGAGGTCCGTGTCGCGTCCGAGCAAGGTGACGGTGCGATGCTTGGCCTGGAGCAGGTCCAATTCGCGTGTGGGCGGGTCGGCCAGTTGGAAGCGGGTGATGGGCAGGCCGCCAATGAGGTAGTCAAGCTTGCCGCCAAGACTGGTGATGAGGCCGGTGATCTGGTCAAGGGCCGGCTGGGCAGCCGGGTTGCCGCGCGTTACCTCGACACGCAACGCGGTAATGGCAACGAGGATTTCACCCTGTTGCTGCTTCAATTCCTGCTGACCCTGGGCCAGCCGGTCGAGGTTGTCTTTGACGTCAGCCAGCAAGTTGTTGATCGCACCCAGTTGTGGAGTGAGCCAGGCTTCGAAGGTGGCGAAGGCGGGCGGGTTCTGCACAAGTTTGGCCACCTCGTCGCGAAGGTCTTTCAGCTCGTCCGTGAGCGCGCCGCCCAACTGGCCAAGCTGCGTGTGCATCTCGTTGAGCGCGTCGGCGGTGAAGATGTGGAAGACCTTGGGATTGCTCTTGAGATGTTCGCGGAAGAACAGGCAGTAGGCGTGAGCGAGGGTGACACGTCGGGCAGCTGCGGCTTCTTGGTTCTGGATATCCCAGCCCTTGCGCACCAGTGTCTCGAAGTCGCCGTGTTCCTCGACGTCCTTGCCATCCTTGACTTGGCAGCGCGCCCACTCCAGAAGTTTGTCCGCCAGGCCCGCGCCCAGCGCCTCGCACAGTTCGCCCTCCTTGAAGCACTGGCGCACCTGATCGTCGCTCAGGCGAAGCTTGTTGTGGAAGTGCTCGAAGTCTTTCGAGTGAACGGCGGCACGGAGAAGGTCCAGCCAGCGTCGGTGCGGGTCCTTGTTTCCGGGGAAAAGGTCGGCGGTGAGCCAGCCGCCGCCCGGGAGCCGTTGAGCGGCGCGGTTCAGCCTGTCGGCAGCGCGTTTGATCCAAGGCTTGTCCGGCTCAATGCGTCCGGCCAGTTCCAGAATGAGCACCTGCGCGGCGCCGCGCAGCGATTCCAGACTGGCGTGCTGGAGATCGTGATTGCGCGGCAGACCGGTCTTGGGATCAATGGCCGCCGCGCGCCAGCGTTCGTAAAACTTCTCCAAGCGCAAATGCAGCGCGCTGCTTACCACATTGAGCGCGACCGTGACGAGAATTGCCGAGATGGTCATGAGTCGAAGCCGTCAGGCGCAAATGTTTCCTTCCGAAGCGAACGCTCCGGCACCGCGGCGATTCGTGGTGACAATCCCGCTTGCATAACGCCGGCACTGTAACCGCCGTGCCGGACTGAAACAAGCGTAAGGAGGTCGGTCCCGGAATGCAGGAATGTGGACTGGACGATCACGTCGTCAGGGCGTGGCGGTCGCACCTCAAAGGGCTAATTTCATGACTTCTGGGACCGCCGCCTCTGCTCCTGGCGTTCCTCATACCAGGCTTCCGTTTCGGCGATGTCCGCCTCGAGCTTTGGGCGGATGAAAAGCGCGCGCTTGAACTCCGGCAGGCAGCGGGCCTTGAACGCGGCCGATGCATATTCCTGCATTCCGGGACCGACCCCTTTACGGCTCGTCAGAGGAGGCGTCCTCTATCGCAAATCCACGGCGACCAAATCGCCCTGCTGATTACGGCAATACACCCGTCCGTCGGCTACCACGGGTACCGTCCAGCAGGTGCCCGAAAGCACGGTGGCTCGCGCGAGCTGTTTGAAAGCCGCCGGGGAGGCTTGCGCAACCAGCAGGTCTCCGCCATCCAGCATGACGAAGAGTTCCCCGTCCGCCAGGGTCAGGCCGCCGCCTACGCGGAGTCCCTTCTGCTCCCATTTGGTTGCGCCAGTCTCAAAGTCGAGGCACTTGAGACTGCTGCGTTGGCCTTGCTGGCCGTGCATGCCATAAAGGTGGCCTTCGTACAGCACCGAGGTTTGGCAGTGATTGTTTAGTTGCCGGTATTCCCAGACCTTTTTGAGCGTGTTGCCTTCCAACTTGAGACGTGCGCAACCCCGGTCATAACCGCTGGAGATGAAGATTCCATCCCCGGAGACAACCGGGGTGGCCGCATTTACCCCGTGTGCCGTTTCCCATGAGAAGCGAGCCACCGCCGGGCCGCCCGCCAACCGGTAGATCGTGAGGCCGGCGGCGTCAAAAGCCGTCACCAGCTTTTCGTTTCCGTGCGGGAAGATCACCGCGGAGGAATAACCGGCCGTTTCCGTGCCCATTTGCGTGATCAAATCACCCGTCTTCCGGTTCAACACAAAAACCACGCCCAAATCCATCACCACCTTGTCCTCAAGCGCGAAGGGCGATCCGGACAAAGGCCAGCCGCCGGCTTTGACGCCAAATTCACTGACGGACCTCGACCACTGCAGTTGGCCACTGGCGGCGTCGAGGCCGAGGAGTTTCCCATCGCTGTTGAGAGCGAACACCTGCCCTGCGGCCACTGCGGGGGTGGCGGTGGTTTCCTCGCCCTTGCCTGGGTCACCTGTCAGCGGAGGATGGGCCCAAACCACCTTGCCCGTTTCCGTTTCCAGGCACCAGACGGTGGCCGCACCCTGGGTGTAGAGGTGTTTGCCCACCACGACCACGGACGAATGGCCCTGGCCGACGTTCTTTTTCCAGAGCACTCTGGCCGCGTCGCCGGACCAAAGCTTGAGGCCTTTTTCGGGGGAAATGAGATTCCGGTTTGGGCCAAGGTAGCAAGGCCAGTCGGCGGCGCGGACGCACGCAGTGAGGGGGAGAATCCAAAGAACGGAAGCGAGGGCGGTGCTGTATTTCATGGAACATTGGCTGGGTTAAAGGTCATGGCGAGTGTGGGAATGGCACAACCTGCCGGTGTCGAAGGCTGCGTTGGCTGGTTGCCCCGCTGTGGTCTGAGCGGAATCGGGTGATCTTCATCGTTCAAGTCGCGGGACTTTCGGGCCGATGTAAGCGGTCGCCACCACCATGTCGTCCATCCAGACGCGATTGGTCTGCGGGCTTTCATGAATATACATGCTGGGCCAGAAGCAATTGAGCTTGAGCGTGTCAGTGTCCCGCCAGCGGATGCCGGTGAAGCGGCCGATGAGTTCACCATCCACCCAAAAAGCCTGCTCGCCGTCAGCCTGGCCGGGTGTGTTAGCCTTGACCATGATCTCCAGGCAATACCACCGGCCGCGCGTGAGCAGGAACTTCTTCTCCGGCTTGAAGGAGTTGCCCCACCAGTTGCCATCCGGATCGCGTTTCATGTCCGGGTAATAGGTGTAGAACATCAGTTCGCCCGGCGGTGGATTGCGTTGCCAATCCCGCCACGGCTCCAAGCCCGTGATGAAAAAATCGCGGCCCGTGGGTTTCTGGCCGGCGACGCCCAGGTGCCAGCGGTCGGACTCCGCCGCCAGTTTCGCGCCGGTGTGATGGAGATCGCCCTGATCGTAGTCTTCCGCAAACCGGCAGTACCAGCGCGCGTGGAGTTGATCGTAACCGGGCTTGAACCACTTGACCAAGCCGGCGCCCACGCCCCGGCCGGCCGGCACGGTGAACTGCACGGCTTGCCGGCCCCCGTAAACCTGGTCTTTTTCGCTGACCAGTTGAACGGCGGGTGCGCGTGGCGGTTCGGCGTTGTTCCATTGCCGGAAGTCTGTTCCCTCAAAATTCTCGACGAACACCACCGCCGGATCGTTTTGGATGCCCGCATCGTCGGGATACGCAGCCGAAAGCCCGCGCGCAGGAGGACGGTTCGGGCGATGGCCACCCGGAGAGCGGGCCGCGAGCGACCCAATGCGCTTCCTGCCCACTGCCAGCTCGTCAATCCACAGACGCTGCGGATGCGGCAAAAGCCCGGGGCCGAAATAAGGCGCCATCAGGAATTGATTGAACTTCATCTGCGGAAAATCCGGCGAACGCAGGACCAGGTTTGTCCGCTCGATGACGAGCCGGCCATCACACCAGCCGCGGGCCACGCCGTCTGGATTGGCGCGGTCGTTCTCCAAGTCCAGCGTGTTGAGTTTGAAATATGCCTCCACGCAATGCCACTGATCGTCCTGGAAAAGGACCTGCTCGCTGTCGTAGAGCCGGCCGTTGTAACCGCCGCGCAACGGTCCCTGGGTCAAGCCGTGGGGCATCTTCTCGTTCTGGATGTCCTGGGCGGCCAGACGCAACCGCCCCGCCACCGGCTCAATGTAAAGCGTCAGATGGCTCGCTGCCAGCCCGTGCCAGGCGGAATTCTCGCTGGTCATGAAATGGGTCAGGTGCGGATGGTAGTTCTGTCCGCTCCACCCCCAGCCCGGAGAGAGTTTGAGATAGAAACGGATGGCCACCTCGTCCGTCGGTGTGAACAAATGCCGCGCTGCCGCCGAACCGTGCGTGCCTGACTGCGCGTCGGTCCATTCGTATTCAATGCAACCCTGGCCCGCCGCCGCCCCGCCGCTAATCCGCACCTGCGACAGATCATACCAACCCCGCTCCCGAAGGTTGGCATCCTCGAAACTCTCGCTGAAAAACAGCCCGTCGGTGTTGGCGTCGTCCCCCTCGTTAACAACCCTGCCGTCAACGGAGGCGTTCTGCCCCCAAACCCAAAAACCGAGGGCGTAAAGCAGAAAGCAGAAACCACCCAGCCATGTCCGCCGGGTTTTGGGCGACGCCAGTCCTCGGGCGCTTTGCGGCGGGCGTAATTGCATTCCCTTGCCCCGAAGCGGCGGAGGGCCGCCCGCCGATGCCGGGCCAGTAAAGGCAGGCCGCCGCTCCCAGTAGCGGCTGAAACGAATCAACACAAACGTGCCCGCCACAATCGCGTCGATCACCGGAAAGCCAGCCCCCACTCTAGCCAGCACGATGACCACACCGACGGAAGCCGTCACAAGTGCGACGCGGCGCTCATTCTCCAGCCAAAAAACGCTGCCGGTCTGCGGCACCGCCGAACGCCGCCGCAGTAATCGCCGTTCGGCTTCGCTCAGTGGTCGTGTCGTCTCGTGGAGCATGGCTGTGTCAAGCGGGCCTCGCAACTACCTGGGAAAAACTAGGGACATCGTACCTCCTCGGTAGTGCGGCTGGGCAGAAGTGTCCGGAGCCGCTAGCGCGGGCGCTTCTGTCCTGCGACAACGCTGCCGTCGCAATATAGAATGTTGTTATGGATTGGGCAGACCACGAGAATTTCCTCAGGGTTGGCCTCCGTCAGGTCTTTGCCGGTGCGGAGTTTGTAGGATAGGTTTGCCGCTTCGAGAGATTCGAAGTCCTGCGCCGGTTGCTTATCCTTGTCTGCTGGACAAACCAAAATCCTGGTCGTGTTCAGCTCATTGGACAGGGCGCGGAAGTGGTAGGCGGCATTGCGGTCGAATCCGTCACTGTCGGGTTGGCATAGTTCCATGGTGCCGCCGCTGTTTGTGCTGACGTTGAAGGGAAAGTGGTCGTCGTGGTCTCCCGCCCAGAGACGGAAGGAAATACCGATTAGTTTCATATTACTGACGCAATGGATGCGTTGAGCTCTCTCTTTGGCTTTGGCGAGTGCCGGAAGGAGCATTGCGGGCAGCACGACCAGAGTGACGGCCAGACTGACATAGCCCATGATGAGTCCAGCCAGAGCCAAGCCCGCGCCGCCGTATTGGGCGGGGGCGCGGCGGGCACGACCGCGGGCCTTGTGGCCGCAGATGATGGCGGGGATGCCGGCAAGAAGCCCCAAGCAAGCGAGCGAGAGGATTCCGAGAACAAGGCTGGTGATGGCGAGTCCGGACTGTGGCGGCGTACGCGGCTCGGAAGGAGGGGGCGGCGGGGACGGGGGCGAGCCCGGAGCGGCAGAGAGACCGAACTCGGGAAAGGTGCTGGCTGGGCGCCATTCGGAAGAGCCCGGGCCTTGAACCAGTGTCTGGCCATTAATCCGGCCCTCGCTGATCCACTGACGCATCTCCTGAAGGTTGTAGGGGCCGTGTTCCTTGCCGTCGGGTCCGATGGTTTTATACATGATTATTCCTTTACTCTGGTGGTTGCGCTTAAATCGAACGGGTGGGGAATTACCTTTTCACGCCCGCCGGGACGGGGCGCTGCGCAGGTGAGGGAAAATTGGTTTTTAGGCTCATCAAGCATGCGCCGACCTTATCAAGAACCGGCTGAGGCGACAATCGCTTTGTTGGCGTCAATCTTTGCCGTCTTGGTGGCCGGCGACGGTGGGAGCGGCCCGGCGGAAACAAGTGACCGGACGCGCCGCAGCCGGCAGTTTGCCGGCGTTAACTGGCGATGGCGAACCGTTCGTGGAAGGTCTCCACCATCCGCAGCAGAGTCGGGTCAACCAGCTCCCGCGCCCGGTGGAGCAGGCCATCGGGTATCTCCCGGTAAAAAGCCTGGGCGATGCAGCCGGAAGTATCCCTGGGAGTTGATGGCAGGAACGCGGAGGCGATGTTCACCTTGCACGATGACGGGCGGATTGGTCACCGGCATCCAGGGGGATGCATTGGCCAGCGACGACGCGGTTTGGAGCACGAAGCCGGGGTCGTTTGTGGGCCAGGTCAACAGCGCGTGGCGGAGGTCAGCGCCGTGAATGTGCAGCGCGGAGGCCGGTCTGGCCGGACCGATCTTGGCGCGCGAGATCACGAACGCATCGTAATAGCGGCTT
>MWFF01000027.1 GCA_002071485.1 Verrucomicrobia bacterium ADurb.Bin006
TGCAGACCTGACGCAAAACGGTGAGTTTGCCCGCGGTTGGGGCTTGGTGTTTTTTCATGACCTGCCGTGTGGCAGGTTTTCGTCAAGCTTCCAACCATTTTTTTCGCCAATTCCTGTGGGATGGCTGTGATTTCAAGGTCAACCGTGCAGGTGGTCGCTGTTCTATGTGTTGCCGGCGCCGGCCGAGGCAACCGAATCTCAGCCGGAGCCTTCGTCCGCCGCAGTCCCCAATCCACACTCGCCGGTCGGCAGCCAACAGTGCCGCAACGGGCATCCACTTGGGCCAGGTGACTTTCTTTGCGTAGTGTGCGGTGAGGAGGCGGCTCCGGCCGCCGATGTTCCAACAGCGGCACCCGCAGCATCGGACAGCGTTACTTCCCGCGTCGCAAAGGGCTGGCGGCTGGGGGCAGCACTGGGTGTCGTTTCCGGTGAGTCCGACCTCTTCTTGGCGACGCGTGACGGTGATCCGGAAGGTTCGCGCGGTCCAACCGCCGTCTTCAAGCACTACCGGCGGGGAATCGAGCCCCAAACCTCGTTGTACTCCGTCCTTCGCTCGCTCGATCCCGACCATAGCGCGCGGCTTCTCGACGACGGAAGATTCGAAGAACGCGCCTTCGAGGTCTGGGAGTATCTGCCGCTCGGCACCCTGGGCAACATACCTGTCGCGGAGAAAGCGAGGCCGGAGTTTGTCCGCCAAGTTGTTCGCGAAATAGCCGGTGCGCTGCACGGGCTTGCTGAAGCGCAGATTATCCACCGCGACCTCAAACCGGCTAACGTGCTTGTTCGTTCCCGTGAACCGTTGAACCTTGTTCTGACCGACTTCAGCACCGCTACAGTCAGCGAATTCGACCTACAGCTGACAGTGGCACGGCAAACGACACGCTATGCCGCACCCGAGACAATCGTCGGGACATGTTCGGCAGCCTCAGATTGGTGGAGTCTAGGTGTCATTGTGTTAGAGATGCTGACTCAGGGGCATGGATTCGAGGGGGTGCATGAGCGCGCCTTCCTGCTGCACCTCGTCACCCGCGGTTTGCGCGTCCCCCAGAATCTCTCCGAGGAATGGCAGGAACTGCTAATGGGGCTCCTGACCCGCGACCCTGCTCGGCGGTGGACTTGGCCTCAAGTTGAACGCTGGTTGGCCGGAGAACGCGGCATCGCGCACGGGTATGGCGAGGATGACAGTGGCGCCACCGACGGACTATCGTTGCGTCTCGGCCAGCGTGCTTGGCCGACGCCGGAGAGCTTCGCACTGGCGGCGGCGGAGGCAGCGACGTGGGATGAGGCCAAAGCCCTCTTACTGGGCGGGCGGCTCGCCACGTGGTTGCAGGCACGTCCGGGAGAGACCGGATCCCAGCGGGCCTCGCAAGTGCGCAGCCTGGCTAACGATCCGAGCTTGCCCGATGACGCGCGTTTGGCCGCCTCCTTACTGGTACTGAACGAGAATCTGCCGCTTTGCCTGCGAGGCGAAATCGTGACGCCCGCCTGGCTCTTGTGTCACCCGGATGTGGCAGTAGCCTGGCTGGGGAGTACGCTTCCAGGCCACTTGCGGCGGATCAACCGCGAGCCGTGGTTCGTGCGCCTGCGCGAGCGGGCCGACCGTGTGCGCGCTCGAATCCGGGACACAGGTATTCCCTGCGACGAGCACCAGCTATCGCTAGCCTTGCTGGCCACTTCGCAGTCGATGCTGGAGACTCACTGGCGCAAACGTAGGCGCCAGTTTCCCGAGGCCGAGCATCCGGCCCTCGCGGCCACGGTGGAGCGACGCGCGCCATCGGAAGAGGACCTGATTCTGCTCGGTTCGGCGACGCTGGATTGTTTCCGGTCTGCCGATGACGTTCTGAATGAAGCGGAAAGAGAGGCAGCGGGAACCGAAGTATCATTCTCTAAGGTTGAGGCGGCGAAATGGCTGGATCTCAGTCGCCGCGAGATTCTGGACGCGCTGAACGAACGGTTGGCGCACTTCGCCCGATGCGGGCACGACCCGGCTGACCAATGGGCGGACGATTTTCGGCAGACGCGACGGCTCACTCTGGCTCGGGCGCTGGTGCTGCTAGCGATTCCCGCGTCAGATTGGCGTCCCCCTCCCCAGCAGGAATATGTCAGGAACGTTCTCGATTTCTTCCACCGGCGTTTGGTGAGTGGGATGCAGCGCGGCGGGTTGGTTCGAATGCTCATCGGGCGCACGACAGCGCGACTCGATCTGACGGAGTTGGGCGGCACGGCAAGGTCCGCGGAAGCGCTCCTGAGTGCGGTCTTAACGCGTCAAGTGGCGGCGATCAGCTTGGACCCGAGTCCGCTCCAAATGGAGCCCCTGCGCGAACATCGACTCCGCCGCCTCCAACAGAAGGCCACCGAGTACCGGCGCGACACGGGGATTAGCGCGCTCTATCTGGGTTTTCCGTTCTTGGTGCTGCGTGACGCCCGCGCCACCGAGGAGACGAAACCCCGCATCGCCCCGGTGCTACTGTGGCCCGTTCGGCTGGACATGCCAGCTGGCGAGCGCGGAAAGGCGCGGCTTGCCTTCGACACAGAACGGGGGGAAGTCCGTGTCAATCCGGCACTGGGAGGATTGCTCGGGGCGGCGGCGGCTGATTGGTATGAGGTTCTCAATGATCTTCGCGACCGCGAACATCTTGATCTGCCGTCGACAATCGATGCGTTGGCTGCACTATCACGACCGAACGAGCCCGGAACTGGCGTCGTTTGCAGACTTAGCCCTTTACCGTCCCCGAGGGGGGGCTTGGCTCTCGGGCAGATCCAAGTCCATGCCTCGGCCGTTTTGTTTCTGTGCGATTTCTCGGGCCAGACCATCGCCGAGGATCTGAAACAGATCGCACGACAGCCGATCCAAGGGACCGCCCTCGAAGTGGCGATCCGGGTCAGTGCCGCGCGCGCTCCCGATACGCCGGCACCCGATCTCGCTGAGGCCGATCGCTATTTCACCGCTCCGGCGGACCCGTCGCAGCAAATGGCGGTCTTTCGAGCACGCCAACAGCCAGGCCTGGTGGTGCAGGGACCACCCGGCACGGGGAAAAGCCAGACCATCGTGAACATGGTGTGCGATGCGATCGGGCGCGGTGAGTGGGTCCTGATCGTCTGTCAAAAGCGAGCCGCGCTGGAGGTGGTGTGCAAGCGGCTCGAAACCGAAGGTCTGGCAGATCGTTTGTTCATGTTGAACGACCCGGTCTCGGATCGTCGTCAGGCCCTCCAGGCTTTGCGACGACAACTGGAGCGTCCTCAGCGGACGCCGACGGAGGAAGAAAACCTTCGCCACGTTCGCGCCGGTTGTGCGCGGCAAATCGAGGCGTTGGAGAAGGAGCTTAACGCGGCTCATACAGCGCTAAGCAACGTTGCCCTTGGTCGCGCAGGAAGTTTATCCTACCGGCAAGTGATAGAGGGATTGCTCGGCGTGGAGCGAGGGCCGAGCCCGCCGGTCTGTTACGCTCCCTTAGGGGCTGCCTTTGGTGAACTCGATCACACCTTCACGGAGCAACTGGTGTCGGAGATTGCGCTGCTGGCCCCACTGTGGCGCGAGGCGAAGTACGAGAGGAGCCCGCTCCATTGCCTCGCTCAATTCCGAACCGACGAATCAGCGCTGGCCGACTTCCAGCGCATTTTCGTACGCTTCCGTGAGGCAGAACGACAACGGGAGAATCTCCTGGCTCGGCACTCTAGGTTCTACGATCTTGAGAACCCCGCCCCGCTTCGTGAGTGGCTTGGGGAACACGAAGCGGCGCTCCGCAGAGTGCCCTCCGAGGTCGCGGATTCGCTCGCGCGTTGGGGCACGATTGTAAGGCCCCCGACACCCGATTCGCTATCGCCCGCCGAGCAAATGGTCCCGTGGCTCGAGCAGACCGAGGCACATCTCAGGGTTCTGGATCAATGGGTTCTGGATTCGACGCTCTACGAGAAGATCGCGCAACATGGAACGTCACCCCTCGCGCAATTGGAGAAGGACGTTGAACTGCTGTGTCGCCCCCTACAATCACTCCTCTCACGTCTCAATCCTGCACGATGGTTCGCCCGCGTCCGCGTGTCCTCTTGGTTGAGACGCGCTGGCGCCGACCCGACAGCCATTGACCTCGCAACGCTTCACGACGCGATGAAGTTGGACTTGGAAGTGCGGGACGCACGAGCCGTACTCAACCAATGGCAAGAAGCGCTGGGCTGGAAGCCGCCTGGTGCCCCCCAGTCCCTACCTGACTTACGATCCTTGATTCGCCGCCTTCTGGAGAAGTTGCCGCCTGTTATTGAGGCGGGGCGTCGGATTTGCGGCTGCCCTCTCATGTGTGCAAGAGAAGAGATGTTGAAGGGTAGCAATTCACGGATATACGCTTCGGTGCTGGAGGCGTGCCACGCGAGCATTGCGATGTGGGAGGCCTCGAGGGAGAGCAAAGCGTCCCTGGAGGACGCCCGTGTTTGGTTCCAGGCTGACTGGGTCGCCGCACGCCACGGTGCGATCGCCCATCGTCAACGCGGCCCGGATTCGCTGGAGCAGATCGCGGCGGCGTTTCCCTCATTGCCGGCCTTTCAGAGATTCCGCCTTCGCGCTCGTGGCCTGAGTCCTCTGGCGCTTAGCGTGTTTGCCTTGATGCGGGAGTGTGAGGTTCAATGGCAGCGTTTCTCAGCGAGCGAGTTGCCAAACGAGGTGACGCGGACGCTGCGCCGCGAAGCGCTGCTTGCGTGGAAACAGGCCGCGGAGCAGGCGTGCCCCGCGCTGCTTATGGAGCGCGAGGAACACGCGGCGAGAATCCGACTACTGGCCGTACGCGATGGCGAAATGCGCGAGGCCAACCGCCGCCTCCTGGCGCAGTGCTCTGCTGGTACGTCGATTTCCAGCCGCGGCCAGTGGGACGATGTCGTGATGTTGCAGGGACCGCGCGCACGTAGGCTCCGCGAAGTGGTGGTAGGCGGTGCTCCGCTGGGGCTGTTCCATCTACGTCCCGTTTGGATGATGAACCCCGAAATGGTCAGCCGCCTGTTTCCGTTGCGGCCTGGGTTGTTCGATTTGGTCATCTTCGACGAGGCCTCCCAGTTACCGGTCGAATGCGCCCTGCCAGCGTTGTTTCGGGCTCGTCGCGCCATCGTCTGCGGGGACGAGAAACAGATGCCGCCGTCGCACTTCTTCAGTCTGCGGCTCGATTCCGACGAAGAACCGACTGGCGAGGAATGGCTGGATACGGAGGACGAGAACCTCGACGAAAGCGAGCGGGAGCGTCTCCGACAACTGACCGACCGCCGGGAAGTCAAAGACTGTCCCGACCTGCTCACCCTGGCGCAGAACATCCTACCCACCGCGACCCTGGAGATTCACTATCGGTCAAAGTTTCGTGAGCTTATCGAATTCTCGAACGCTGCCTTCTATTCCGGACGACTGAGTGTCCCTTCACGCCATCCGGAGAGTGTGATTCGTCGGGAGCGGCCGGTGGAGGTGGACCGCGTCGACGGTCGTTACGCGGATCAGACCAACGAGGCCGAGGCGGAGCGTGTAGTTAAGCGATTGAGGGAATTGTGGAGGCTGCCCTTCGGGAAACGACCGAGCGTTGGAGTTTTAACATTCAATCTTAAACAGGCAGACCTCATTCAAGACAAGCTTGAAGAACTCGCGGAAACAGACGTGGGATTTCGCAGAGCGTGGGAGGAAGAGCAGAGCCGCAAACAGCGAGGCGAGGACATGGGTTTCTTCGTCAAGAATCTGGAGAATGTTCAGGGTGACGAACGTGATTGGATCGTCTTTTCCACAACGTTCGGACGCGATGCGTCGGGAATTTTCCGGAGGAATTTTGGCGTGCTCGGTCAACACGGAGGAGAGCGGCGGTTGAACGTGGCGATAACCCGTGCGCGGGCAAAGGTCCTGGTGATTACCTCGCTCCCCGTCAGCGAGGTCGGTTCCTGGACGACCAATCACGGACGAAGACGGCCTTCCATACCTCGCGATTATCTCCAAGGCTGGCTGGCTTACGCGGAACACCTCAGCGCTGGTGAGTTGAAGGCTGCGTCCGAACTGTTGGCAGCCCTCAACGGTGGTTCAGATCACGCCGGTCCGCGTCAAGACAAAGGCCAACCACTTGTTTCGATTTTCCGCGATGAAGTGGCTGACTTCCTGCGAAGCGACGGATATGAACCGGTGGCGGCTCACGACGACGCTTTCGGGGTGGATTTTGCCTTGGTCGACCCGCGAACTGGGCTCTTTGGTTTGGGAATCGAATGCGAGGCTCCCCATCATGCCATCTTGACAACGGCGCGCGCGAGAGAACTGTGGCGTCCATCCGTGATCACCGCCTCAATGCCTGCGCTGCATCGTGTCGCGCTGCGCGAATGGTATCACTCTCGAAAGAAGGAGCAGGACCGCTTGCGGGCGGCGGCAAGAGCAGCTTTAGGCCCGTAGTCGCGCAATCTGTCATCCTTGGCTATGAGCGGCCCAAAGGTGGTCAATATCGAGGCGGTTAGACGGCGGCAGAGACGGGAATGCAGGACCCTCTTCCGCGAGCTTTCTGAAGCTGTAGATCAATGCCTGCATTTGCTCCAAGGCGACGACGCCGCCAGGAACGACTTCAAGCGGAACACCGAGACGGTCGTCAATCGTCTGAATCATCTGCGTGAAGCGGAGCAATGGCCGGACTTGCTGGCGCAGACGTCCGCCCATCGGGATTTCTACCGGAGCGAAGCGGAGAGCCTGCGCCGGCGCCATGTTGAACGTCGCACTTCAGAACTCCGAAGGGAACACCGGCTTCGGCAAGCCGCGGCGCAGCTGCAAGCGGAGCTCAGTCGTCTTCCGGCTTCTTCAGCTCGGGATGAAGCCCTGGAGGCAATATCCACTGCCATGGATGCCGGGTGTTTGCAGAAAGTGTTGGCCCAGGCGGAATTGACCATAATCGAGCATCGCACCGTTCATCCGGATGAGAATGTCAGTCGCCTTCGGAGTCTGGCCGCCGAATACGCGGACCCTCTGGGCGATGCCCCACCCGTGAAGCAGGAGGTCGAGCGCGACCCCGACGAAGTTCGTCTAGAACGATGCTGGCGCTTAATTGGAGAACTGAGCGTGCTACCCGATTGTCCAACCAGTTCTTGGACGGAGAAGGTCCAACGAGTGGCCATGACCACGCCGAGTGAGCGCAGCTTGGCGCTCGATTCGCTGGCGTTGGAGCTGACTTCCTACCTGAGGCTCCGTCGGCGACAGCAGACCGCCATCGCCACGGTTAAGGCTGTTCTGGCAAGCCTCGACCAAGTACCTGGGTCGGAATCCGAATCCTGGCGGAAGAAGCTCACAAGCGCGCTCTCGCCTCGGGTGAGCACAGAGGAAGCGCTGGCGCTGGCAAGCTCTGCGCGAAGTTGGGTGGACGCTGCGATCGCCCGAGAGGATGGGCGGGTCCGCCGCGCTGCGGTGCTGGAAGCTCTGGCGGACCTCGGCTACGAGGTTCGGGAAGGGATGGTCGCGGCCTGGACGGAACAAGGCCGCGTTGTCGTCCATAAGCCAGACGACCCCGTGTACGGCGTAGAGTTGAGTGCGCCGCCCGCCGGCCCGGCGGTCCAACTCCGCGTCGTCGCGATTGGGGCGCAGTCACGAAGCAAACAGCGGGATTATGAGATCGAGCAGTCGTGGTGCGGTGAGTTTGCCCGACTTCGGGCAATGCTCGACTCGGGCGGGTTTATCTCGGAAGTGACTACGGCAAACGCACCAGGGAGCATTCCGATCAAGCAGATCGAGGGCGAGACTCCGGCGACAATCGCTCGCCCCGGAGTCGAAAGGCAACGGCTCTACAATGATTCGGGTGCGTAGCACAGGCGGGAGTGTAGTCGTTCTGACGTCAGGCAGGCTTCCGAGTCAAGAAGCTGAGACAATTTTGGCCATGTACGCCACGCCAGGGGGGAGCAGAACTCGGAATGAAAACAATCATCTAGATCGATGCACTTCTCGACTAGCGCGCGCGGTGAAGCGGGAACTGAGGCATCAGGCGGTCGGGATCGGTATTGCAGATGGCGACTCCAAAAGGCGTTTCACCGCCCTTGTAGCACTGCCCGG
>MWFF01000028.1 GCA_002071485.1 Verrucomicrobia bacterium ADurb.Bin006
CGTGGCGGTGAGCGGCAACTACGCCTACGTGGCGGATGGGCCTGCGGGTTTGCAGGTGATTGACGTGAGCGACCCGGCCCATCCACAACGGGTGGGCGGCTACGACACCAGCGGTTATGCGCTGGGCGTGGCGGTGAGCGGCAACTACGCTTACGTGGCAACTGGACGGGCGGGTTTGCAGGTGATTGACGTGAGCGACCCCGCCCATCCGCAACGGGTGAGCGGCTGCAACACCAGCGATTACGCCTCAGGCGTGGCGGTGAGCGGGGACTACGCCTACGTAGCGGATGAGGAGGCGGGTTTGCAGGTGATTGACGTGAGCGACCCCGCCCATCCGCGGCGGATGGGCGGCTACAACACCAGCGGATCGGCCTATGGCGTGGCGGTCAGCGGCAACTACGCCTACGTGGCGGATGGGGACTGGGGCCTGGCGGTCTTTAATCTGCCCTCTGCTCCCCACCTGCTGATTACCTCCATCATCCATACCAGCGGCACCGCAACGGTTTATTACACCCACACAATTCCGGGAACAGCTTACACGCTGGAGTATTGCACCGATCTCAGCATGGCTAACTGGCAGCCGGTGGGCACCCAGACGGCCGCCGGTTCGATCGCTGTCCAGACCGACCCGGCCGCCGGCGATGCCCAACGTTACTACCGCGTGTCTTATCAGCCTTAGACCGGAAAGTCTCAACTGTGTGAGTGCAGCCGGCGCGAGGAGCGGTGGGAGTGCACTGGCGATAAAACCGCCCCCGGTTTGACTCGAGTTCTTTGCACTCGCTGAGCATCATGTCCCAATGCACCATAAAAGGGTCGGTGATCGTCCAGTCCACATTCCTGCATTCCGGGACCGACCCACAAAGTCTCGGAGTTCTTCGACCAGTGTCTAGGACACCTGAAACTCGGAACCATGAACGATAAGCGATAAGAGCGGAGATTCCCTAGTTTGCAAATATGAAAACCATGGCCATCATCTTCTTCGCCGGCTGGTGCGGTCTCGGTTGGCCGCTTGAGGCGGCCCAACCTCCGGTCAGGGACGTGACCTTCTTCTTGCAGCGCTTGCGAACCGTCGAGCACCTGCCCGAGTTGGAACCTTCGCACACGGCTATGTCCAGCACCTGGGATCGTTCCGGCGGCAATCTCGACGGCTGGGACTTCAAGCGGGTGGAACAAAACACGAATATTTTGCTCGATGTGGCCGGCCCCGGCTGTATCCATCGCATGTTCACCGGCTGGCTGGGCAAAGGTAAGGATGGGCTCGGCAAGCCAGGGCCGGCGGGCACCCGGCTGCAGGTGTTTCTCGACCATTCGAAACACGCGATCTTTGACCTGCCGGTGGAGATTTTCTTTGACGACCGCCACGGCCCGTTTGCCTATCCACTCGTCTTCCACAAAACCTACCCAGGTGTGCTGTTCCCGATTCCCTTCGCTCATCATTCTCGCGTGCAATTGGTCAACCCTGAAGCGCCCAACTGGGGCAACTTCTGGCAGCTCACCTACACCACCTATCCGTCGGGCACCCGGGTTAAGAGCCTGCGTTGGCCGCTGAGGCGCGCCGAAGCGGAGGAAGTGGGCCGGGTCTGTCGCACTTGGCTGGAAGCCGAATCGCGCGATCCAGCCGTGCCGGCCCAGTGGACGGTGACGCGTGACCTGGATTTGGCTCCGCAAGCGGCCAGGGAGGTGACGCTCGAGGGTTGTGGCGTCATCCGCCAAATGCGCGTTGGAGTCTGGCCCGCCACCCCGGAATTGATGCGCGGCCTGCGCCTGCAGATTTGCTGGGATGGGGCCAGCGAACCAAGCGTGGATGTGCCCTTGGGCTATTTCTTCGGTAATGCCGACTACGCCTACGCCGACGAGATCCGCTTTAATTCCCTGCTCCTGGGCGTGCAGGACGGGGAAGCATACGGTTGTTTTCCAATGCCGTTTGCCCGCGGAGCCGTTGTGCGCGTGGTGAACCGCTGCGGGACCGGAGACGCCCGCGTACGGCTAAATCTCGAGGTCGAGCGACGCGAGCAGTTGCCGGAGAACTGGGGTCGCTTTCATGCGACTTGGACTGAAGCACGCGCCGCGCAGCCAGGGTCACCCGAATTCGGACCCAAAAGGATTCCCTCGCATCTAGTGCTGGAGCGGCAAGGGGCCGGTAAATACGTCGGCGCGCTCCTGCACGTTTCCTGGCCGCATACAGACTGGTGGGGGGAAGGGGACTGGATGATTTGGACGGATGAGGACGGTTGGCCGCCGAGCTATCACGGTACCGGCACCGAGGAGTATTTCAATTCCGGTTGGTGCCGATTTGACCGCAAGGCCATTTCCGGTTTCATCAAAACCCACCCGGGAGAGGTGGGCGTGTATACCTTCCATCTCAACGATGCTTTTCAATTCCGCCGTAATATCCGGGTGGCGGAGGAAACCGTCGGATTGGACGGTGGCGACATCCTCATTCACCGCGAGCACCCGATCTGGGGAAGCACGGCTTTTTGGTATGCCTTGCCCGCGCAGCCGGCGGGCTCTACTCCCGGACTCCTCGCACGCTAAAACTTGCGTTGAGGCGGTCCATGGCCCCATACAATCTGCAGCAGCATGCGTCAATCTGCGGCCTCGCTTCAAAACATCCCGCGCACGCCCAGCAGCGTGGCGGTCTGCATCAGCGTCAGATACGGCACACAGAAGTGCCATTCCTAACCAGCCACATCACTGGGGTAGGACCTTTCGCTCGTTTGTCATCCCCAGCGTAATGCTTACAGCCAGATCATAACGCAGGGGAGCCCGGTGCTCCTCATTATTGCCGACTCCGGTATATTTTCGAACGGAAAATCGGGGCGCGAAAGGAGTTCCAGTCACTACCCGAAAAAGAGAGACAACTCTCATCGAAATCGGCGGAGGCGATTTGGCAGAAGTTTCAGGAGATCAAGGGAAAGTCCAAGCGGTAGGTGCTTCACGGGCTGGTTGTCGGCAGGAAGTTGTGCTCCTCGGAATGGCGGCTTTCATGGTCAGGGCGGACCAATTCGCGTCGACTCGCAGATCGGATCAACCCCAGTGATGACATCGATAGGGCTGACGGCATTGCAGCATCCCGTAGCCGGTCAGTCAGTCACTTCGCGGAGGAACTCCATGTCGTTTGACTCCGTTTTTCAGTCGTGACGGATTCGGGAGTCCAAATGATGACTTTCCGATTCTTGGTCGTCGACATAAACTGCTCGCCACGTGGGCACTCGCAGCGCAGTCGCAAAATCAGTCAAGATCAAGTCAACCGGGCCAGCCAACGGATTCACCACCCGGCTGCTGAAGGGGGGCGCTTTGCTCGCGGATATGCGTCAAATGGTCTGCCAGTGGAGTGACGACCTCGGCGGGGAGAAGGCTTTAGATGCCGCGAATCGAATCCTGCACAAGTCCACCCGCGTCCGGGTCGCGGACACCCTCAATGTTGCATTCAAGCCGCGCTTCATCGCCGGCAATCCCCCGGATGCCTGGAAGCTGGCGCGAATCATTGAGGATTGTCATCCACCCATCGAAGTCGTCCGGCCGTTTTATTACTGGATCACCGCGCGGGCTGAACCAATACTCCATCGGTTCGTAACGACCGAGTTGTTCGAGCGGACCAAGTCAGCCGACCGTGAAATCCGGATCAACGAGACGACTACCTGGGTGTCACAGGCTGCCGAGGAGGAATCCAAGGTGTGGGCCCCCACAGTGAGGCAGCGCATGGCGCGGTGCATCCATTCGGCCTTGCGGGATTTTGGGATTCTCGAAGGGGTTATCCGCAAGCGCATCGCGCCGCAGCATCTCGCGCTCGAGGCCTTTTGTCTGATCGCATTCTGCCTGCACGAACTTGGGTTCGAGCAAAAAAGCCTGGTCCGTCATCCGGACTGGAAATTGTTCCTGCTCCCCCAAACGGCGGTGGAACGATTGTTTTTGGAAGCCCACCAGAACGGCTGGTTGGATTACCAGTGCATCGGTGAAATCTACCGCATTGAATTCAAGTCGCAAAACCTCGACGATTACGCCCATGATCTCCTTGGAAGATAACCTCAAACGGCTGGAGTCCGACCTGGTCGCGCAGCCCATGCGGCTGGCCGCGCACAGCGACATGCCGTTTGCCATCTTCCGCTACAAACCCGCGGACGAATTTCCGCTCCGTAAGAAGCTGCGGCTGCTGGCCATCTCGTTGTCCGAAAATCATCACCGCGAAGCCGTCTTCGTTTCGATTGCGCAGCTAGTTTGGGACATCGTCAAGCAGTGCGAGGGCACGGAGTATTTGTTCAAAACGGAGGCCGCGCGCGGCTTCAAGGCGGCGCAGGAGCACATCAACAAGCTCCTGACCTCCGAGGATTATCGCACCGCCGGCAAGGAATTGATCTCGCGCATCGCGCATCTTGATCCGGCCAAACACATTTTGTTCCTGGTCCGCGCCGGTGGCTTCGCCCCGCGTATCTACAGATGCTCGGCGTTGCTGGATGATCTCCATGACCAGACCATGGTGCCCTCGGTGCTGTTCTATCCCGGCAGCCCCGAGGTGGGCACGGACCTTCGCTTTTATGATTTGCCGGTTGAGACGAGCCTGGGCGCTTACAACTACCGGGTCAAAATTTACGGGACTGAACGATGAAAACGATCGCTGAACTGTTTGAACGTCCGGTGGACCGGACGATTGAGGAAGTCATCAAAGTGGACCAGGCCAACGAGGCAGCCGTCCGCAGCGAAATTGATGAATACATCGTCACGGATTCGATCCGCGGCCAATTCCAGGAGGTGTATCGCGAGATCGCCGGCGGCCCGGCCGCGCCCCGCGAAGGCATTGGCATCTGGGTTTCCGGTTTCTTCGGCTCCGGTAAATCCTCGTTCGCCAAGATTCTCGGCTACACGGTGGCCAACCGGAAAGTCGGCGCCGCCGCCGCCGCGGACCTGTTCAAAAAGACCCTGCAGGATGCTGCGGTGGGCGCCCTGCTTGACAACATCAACACGCGAATTCCGTTTCACGCCGTCATCTTCGACGTGTCCATGGACCGCGGGGTCCGCACGGCCAACGACCGGCTGACCGAGATCATGTATCGCGCCCTGCTCCGGGAACTGGGTTACGCCGAAGATTTCGACCTGGCCGAATTGGAGATCGCGCTCGAAGGCGATGGCCGGCTGAAGCAGTTCGAGGACGAGTTCAAAAAGCAGCATGGCGGCGAGTGGCGCAAGCGGCGGCAACTCGGGCTGGCGATCAACGAAGCCAGTGCGGTGCTCAACAAGCTCGATCCCAAGACCTATCCGACGGCGGAATCTTACGCCATGGCCACCGGCCAGGGCCGGGCGGATGTGGACCCGAACAAGCTCGCCCGCCGGGCGTTCGACCTGACCGCCAGGCGGTATCCGGGCAAAGCCCTCATCTTCATCATTGATGAAGTCGGCCAATATGTTTCCCGCAGCGTGGACAAGATGCTGGACCTGCAGGCGATCATTCAGGCATTCGGCGTCGAGGGAAAGAACCGCACGGAACGTCACGAAGCCGTTTCGCCCTTCTGGATCGTGGTCACCTCGCAGGAGAAGCTGAACGAAGTCGTCACCGCCCTCGATTCCAAGCGGATCGAACTGGCGCGGTTGCAGGATCGTTTCCGCCTCCCGGTGGACCTCAAGCAATCCGACATCGCGGAAGTCACCAGCAAGCGCGTGCTGGAAAAGAAGAAAGCCGCGACCGAACTGCTCCAGAAGCGTTTCGATGAGCACGAGCCGCGCATCCAGCAGTGTTGCACGCTGGAACGTACGAGCCGCAACCTGGAGATCAACCGGAACAACTTCGCCAAGCTGTATCCGTATCTGCCTTACCAGATTGACCTGTGCATTGACGTCGTCGCCGGCCTCCGCCTGAAGCGCGGCGCCCACCGTCACGTCGGCGGCAGCAACCGCACGATCATCAAGCAGGCGCAGCAGATGATGATCAATGACCGGACGAAGCTGGCCGACGCGCCCATCGGCACACTGGTTACGCTCGACAAGGTTTACGAACTGCTTTACCTGGGCAACCTGCTCCCCACCGAAACCACCCGCGAGGTGGATGAAATCGCCCAGCGTCTCCCGAAGGTGCCGATGGCGCCAAAGGTGGCAAAAGCCATCGCTCTGCTGGAGTCGGTCAAAGACCTGCCGCGCACGCCGCACAACCTGGCGGTCGTGCTGCATCCCACCGTGGATGCCCAGCCGGTGATCAAGGAAGTCGAGGCCGCCCTGAAAGCACTCGAAGCCTCTCAGTTCGTCCGCCTGACCGAGGAAGGCTACAAGTTGCTCACCGTTCAGGAAAAGAACTGGGACACCAAGCGCAACAGCCTCGATCCACGGGAAGCCGACCGCAACCGCATCCATCGCGAACTCATCAAGGAAATCTTCGACGACCCGAAGCTGCAGGCGTATCGCTACAACGATCTGCGCCGGTTTCGCGCCAGCCTGAACGTGGACGGCGAAGCGGTGGACCCCGACGGCGACGTGGCGCTGAACCTCACGCTCACGACCATGGAAGAACAGGCGGCGACCGTGAACGAGGCGCGGGATGAAAGTGTTGCCAGGCAGACGGAACTGTTCTGGGTGGCCACGCTGACGGACGAGATTCTGACGCTCGTGACCGAATTGTTCCGCTCCCGGGAAATGGTGTCCGAGTATGACCGGCTCGGAGCGCAGCAACGTCTCACCAGTGAGGAAGCGTCGTGTCTGTCCGACGAGAAAAGCCGCCGCGACCGGGTGCAGAAGAATCTCCGGAACAAATTACTCCTGAGCCTTGAGGGCGGTGTGACGTTCTTCCGGGGCGCGCAAACCGATGCCACCACCCTGGGCAAGACACTGACGGAAGTCCTGCACGGCTTGCTGGATCGCGCCGTGCCGGTGCTGTATCCGAAACTGGAGATTGGCGTGCTGCAACTCCAGGGCGATGAACCGGACAAACTCCTGACCTCCGCCAATCTCAACGGGCTGCCCCAGGTGTTCTACCACGACCAGCCCGAGCGCAGCCTGGTGGTGAAACAAAGCGGACGTTTCGTGCCGAACCTCGGCAGCGACTTGTGCCGCGAGATTCTGGAATACCTGCGCCGCGAGCAGGGCTACGGCAATCGCGTCACCGGCAAGACCCTCGAAAGCCATTTCAGCGGCCTGAACTACGGCTGGGAGCGCGAATCCATCCGGCTGGGCCTGGCGATCTTGTTCCGGGGCGGCTCGGTGGAAGTCACCCATCAGGGGCGCAAGTATCGCAACTACACCGAGCCGGCCTCGCGCCCGCCGTTCGTGAACAATCCCGCCTTCAGAGCGGCCTCGTTCTCCCCGCGGGAGGCGCTCGATCTCAAGGTGCTGGCCAACGCCGCCCGGATGTATGAGGAAATCACGGGCAAGGACGTGGACATCGAGGAAGGCGCCATCGCGATCGCGTTCAAGCAGGTGGCGGCGGCGGATCGCGAGAAACTCCTGCCGCTGTCCGCCCGTTTGAGTGCCTTGCGCCTCCCCGGCGCGGACCTCGTGAAGCAGCAACTCGACCGGGTGGAAGGCATCGCCGAGATGCCGCCGGATGACTGCGTGAAAACGCTCGCCAGCGAGGGCAAGGCGTATCAGGAGAATCGGAAGAAAACCGGGCTGCTGGAAAAAGCCGCCACCAACGAAAACATCCAGGCCATTGAACGCGCCCAACGCGTGCTGAATGAGCAATGGCCCGTGCTGGCCGACCGGCAGCCGGATGACGACGCCACCAAGGCGGCGAAGGACCTGCGGGAGCTCCTGAAGTCCGAGGACGCCCTCGCGCAGATCGAGGCCATCCGGCAGAACGCCGAAGTCATCGCCGCCGGCTACCGCACGCTTTATCAGAAGGCGTTTGAGAATCGGAAATCGGCCTACACCGAGGCGCGGGATCAGATCAAGGGCCGGCCCGAATGGCTGGAGGTGGACAACGACACCGACATCACGCCCGAACAAAAGGCGATGCTGCTCCAGCCGCTCAGTGCGCGGGCGGACGCGGAACTGGACCTACCATCCGGCGCAACGGTTTGCCGCAAGACCGGCGCGACCCTGGGACAATTGGAGACGGATATCGACGCCGTGGAAGGCATCGCCCGGGGGGTGCTCAAACGGATTCTCGACCTGATTGCGCCCGAGGAAAAAATCGAGCGCGTGGTCATTGGCCGGCTCTATCCCGGACGCATCACCAACCAGGCGGAACTGGACCAGTTCATCAACGACCTGAAGGACCGGTTGAGCAAGATTCTGGCGCAGGGAGGCACCATCATTCTGGGTTGACCACGGAATGAACAACCACGCAGTTGAACCACGGATAACGCGGAGGACTTCCGTTTGGTGTCCCGGCTTTAGCCGGTCCGGACACCCTAAAGGGTGGACACCCAACAAGCTATGAACGAC
>MWFF01000029.1 GCA_002071485.1 Verrucomicrobia bacterium ADurb.Bin006
CGATGGTCCAGAGCGCACCCATGCTGGGGCCTTGACGCAGGCGCAGCGAGCCTTGGGAGGTGTCGGCCAGTTTGGCCAGTGAGTCAGCGGGTTGGGCCAGGGCGCGGCGGACGGCCTCCAGGACATGGGGTGGCAGGTGGGTCAAGACGGCGAGGGTCTTGGATTTGACGGAGGAGCCGACGCGGAAAGACTCTCGCAAGAGGATGGAGGTGTAGGACTTGCCGTGCTTGCCTTTGGAGACGACATTGGCGATAAACATGCCTACATAGTATACCTCTATTGATCGTTGTCAATATAATTGTTCAAGAATTATGTGAATAATCACCTGCCTACATTTGAGACAAAGTTGAAGGTGCATGAAACCCGCGTCAGATCGAGTCCCAATGAAGGTTTAGGGCCAAAAATTCACTGGAATCTCCGACGCAGAGCTGTTCGAGTTGGCGCAAGCCTTCTTCCACCGTGACTTCCAACGACCGCCAGGCTCGCTCCAAATGACGGCGCACTTTTAAGGCCAGCATCGCCGTCAAAGCGTGGGCTTGGGTGTTGTCTTCCGTGCAGACAAACCAGGGTCGGATCTCCAGGTGGCTGGTCTTGAGGGTGCGGATGTTGTGTCGAGCATCCGATTGGCGCGGAGATCATAAGCAGGTGGCGCGTCTCGATCATCCTCGATCCTGACGGTGATGGCATTGTCGACCTTGATCTATGAGGCTGGATTCGCGTCTTCGGCGCGTGTCACCGCGGCACCAGACGGTAGAAGCAGCGCGTCGTTGTCACATCGATCGGCACTTCGATGTCCACCAAGTCCGTCGCAGAATCGATCGCAGTGACCCGCTCGTGGATTTGCCCGACGATTGGCTGCCAGTGATCGAGGTCGCGACTGCTCTCAAGGACGTAAGAGTCCTGGGACTGGAGCCTGTTTCTCGTGTAACTGAGAACACAGTGCCCGTTGCGAAGAGCAGCCTTCAGCGCTACGTAACCCTCACCCCTCAACTTGCCTTCGAGTTCGCCCATTTCTTCGCGGGCTGCCCCGATCGTGAGTGCCGTCGACAACCCCGCCCCTCGGCTGACGCAATACCCGAGGCTCACAGGTCCGTAGCTGTAAGGGCCACTCTGGCCGTAGACTACCCAGGCGCTTCCGTCCTGGCTATACACCCGCGCTTGCACCACTGCCGCGTCAGTCGTTGTCACTGTCGTGTTGTGATTATACCAACGGTCACGCCCTGCCTCTTCCCGGCTCGCCAGGTAATACTGCGTGTTCGGCGCCAGCGTCACCGGCGCGGCCAAGGCAACGTACTTGATCTGGTTGTGCACGCCGCCTGATGGCGTCCAGGTCGCGGCTGCCAGCACTACCCGATCCGACACTCGCACCAAGCGCAACTCGTGGCTCGCCTTATTCCCTGTAATATAGACACGCCCCAGCGACGAGACCTCCAACGGGCGTGCCCCTACCTGCAACTGCATCCCGACCCAGCCGGTGTAATTGTTCCAGGAATCGCCTGCGATGAAGTCAGTTACCAGTGCTGTCTCCTGGCCTACCATCGCGCAATACCTGAGGCTCACGGGCCCGTAACTGTAACTGCCACCGCTGCCTTGAGCCACCCAGGACCTCGCATCGCGACTGTACACCGGTGCCTCCACTACCGCCGCATCAGTCGTTGTCACTGTCGTGTCCTGATTATACCAACTGTCACCCCCTGCCTCTTCCTGGCTCGCCAGGTAGTACTGCGTGTTAGGGGCCAGCGTCACGGGCGCAGCCAAGGCAACGTATTCACCGTGGCCGCGGTCTTGAATCCGGGTTGGGAGAACCCGCTGTTGAGAGAACCCTCTTGAAGAATGAAGCCGACACCGGCATGTTCGGGCTATGAGCGCGCTGCTGTCCCGCATCACGATTGATCATAAGTGTGCCACGGCAGACCGGCCATCCGCCACTTGCCGTATCCGGTGGAATCCATGCTCGAATACCCGCGGCAGGCGACACGTTTGAAGATGTGCTGGCCGAGTTCCCTGATTTGGAGCGTGAGGACTTGCAGGCCTGTCTGGAATCTGCCGCGCAGTCGCTCAAGTTGAAAAGCCAGCACCTTGTGCTCGCAGAAAGTTGCTGGTGGACGCGCATCTGCCGCCGGGCGTGTGCGCCTTGCTTCAGACGGCAACTCCACCTCCTATCTCAATCCTCCAACACCGCTCGCCACCAAGCCCCATGCACCCTCGCCTTCTCTGGGACAGGCTCTATCGAGGTTACCTTAACTGCTTCCCCTCACATAACGCCGTCAAGACGGAACTATCACCCCTCGCCTACAGAGTCCGGCCTCAGTTGTGTAGTCTGGGCGTCTGCGATTTCACCTGAAACGACCTGCCTTGCTGGAGGTTTAACCCCCGTCGGGAACGGATGTGGGACCGGACTCGGCAAGCGTTCGGGTACTTGCCCAAACGAGGCACTGCTGGGCTGCGGTCTGGACTGCGACACTTTGGTCAGTGACAAGAGTAAGCCAGAGAGACAAGGTTCTTTCGTCGAGATAGTTACGCATGGCGCACACGGCTGCGACACGGGCTATAGGGCTCTCGATCTCTTTCATGCCCTGCGCTGCTAACTCGATCGACCGGCGCGCGTCGGGTTGGTTGACTGCGGCAAGCACCTGGAAAAGTCGCTCGATGTGCTCGTCGGGGGCCGCTTCATTCAATCGCTGAAGGAGGCGGTTTACGGCCGCCGGGGTGTCGATCTGGGACATGCTGTCGACGGCCGCGGCGGTCAACGGATCGGTGAGAGGAAAGCGACGATCCGCAATGATGTCGGCCAAGGTGTCATATGCATCCCGGTCTGTGATGCCGCGGACGATGGCCTCGATCCTCTCCCTGACGGCCGGCCGATCCGATTGATCATGAAGCGCCCCCATCGCCTCTAGCGATTGTTGTGTCACTCGCTCGCACAACATGGCTTTGACAGACCGTAAGACTTCCTGATCGGTCTCGTTTGCAAGAACATCGAGTACAGTAGACAATACCTCGCCCTCCGGGACCCATTGCGCTGCCACATCGCCAAGTTGGCTCTTCGCTTTGCCTTCGGGCTGCTCGCGGATAAGGCGGTGCAGTTCTAGAAGCGCTTCAGCCGATCCCGTTTGGAGGAGGCTCTTCGCATACCGCACAAGGTCGTCCTCGGGGGGAGACGCCCCTGGAGAGTCAGGAGCCTCGAACGCCTGTCCGACTTGGGTTGCGTCCCTGCCTGTTGCCAATTCCGGTTCTTCGGCCGGGTATGAGGCCGAGGGCAGCGGATTCTCACGGTGGCTCCGGACGACTGTCGTGGCGGATCGCTCTCCGGGCCACGTAGCCGTGTCTCTAGATTCAGCAGTACCGTATGACGGATCGAAGACCGGAGCTCGCAAGCACCACAGGATGGAAGTCAGTAGCCCCAATAGCACCGCAAATGCCCATACGCCCGGTCGGATGCCTCTGCGCGCAGGTGGTGTTTTCGGTCCACAACGACTGACATGCGCGACAATGGATGTCCCACCCTGTCTTCGCGACGGCGTGTTTCGGACATTCGTCATAAACGCTTGCTTCCTATTTGCCGAAGCGATTCTGCCGACGCGAAAGGGCTTGAGCGATGTACGATCGCATCTCAGCATCTTGCACGTTTTCGCGTTCAATCATGAGGGCGGTGCCGGCTGAGGGGGCTGCCATAAGCGCCAGCCCATCCACTGCTGCCTTCATGGCTTGTGTGCCGGCCTCACTCTTGAGCACCTCAGAAAACGCGTCAACCAGCCGCGCATCCTTACATTCCAGCGCCATTTCGTTCAAAGCTATTGTGGCGTATTGCCGACGCGAGTCAGATTCCTCACGAACAATGACCTTCAGCAGAGCCGTGCAGGCCTCCGCCGTGCCGAGATTACGCATGGCCTCAATGCATGATCGCGCAACAACTTCAGTCTTGGATGAAGCGCCTTCCGAGAGAATGGGCAGTGCCTCCTGGCTCTGCGTGTGCGAGAGGGCGTATGCCAAAGGCTCGACGCTTTCCGGAGGCGTTTGCTCTAGCAGGTGTAACAAGGTCGTTACGGCCGCCGGGTCGCTCATCTCTGATAGAGCGTTTCGGCAGATGCGATGGAGATTTAGGTCGGAGACATCCATCGCCTGCCGCGCGAGAGCGGGTGCGGCTGCAGCATTGGTGATTCCGCGTATGCATTCCACAAGATTATCACGAACGCCGGAGTCACTCTCGCGGTTTATTGCGTCAAGCAGTGCCCTTACGGCGTCCTCGGTTCCAGTGGCGGCGAGGATAACGCCACCCGCTTCACGCACATCCCCTTCACGTGAACTCAGAAGCCGGACGGCAGACTCGAGACTTGCAGCGCTACGAGATGCTTGGTCAACAGTCATCTTAGTCGACATGCGTTGTTCATGAGCGATCTCCGTAGAACGCGAATCCGCAATTATCTTCTCGGTATCTATCGCGCTACTTCTTCTTTTGGGGTGCGGAGCAGAACCATAAATGTCCTGCTGTTTCTGGTTCACCGCTGGCGGTGCACCTCTCCAATAAAGGATTAGCAACAGTGCCATCAATGCAACGCACCCAGCGGCAACCAAGACAATGATGGTTCTCGTGCGCATGACTGAAAGCATGCCTTATGGCGCAGGATAATTCTGCGTTGTGAACGTCGTCGCGGTGTAAGCTTGCGCAGCCGTTATGTTTTCGAATTCGACGTAAGTGTTGTCATCGGAAAAGGCCGACAGATCGGTGTTGGCATAAGCCAGGGTCGTTTCGCTGTTGGTGTTCCAATTGTTGTAAATGATGAATGAACCGCCATTAGCACTTTCTGTGTAACCGATAACGAGCACTGCATGAGTAGCCCCAGAACGGAAACCGTTGATGAAGAACTGAAGCAACCAGATGTCTGAAAGACTCTGGCGGCTCATGAGTAACATTTGCGGATTGTTTTCAGCGTCTAGCCGTGAAATCAAATCCTCGGCAACGGCGTAGTCCGATCGATTGCGGAACCGAAAAGCATTCCAGGCCGCGTCTGAGCCCAGTGCAGCCGTGTCGTTCTGTGCTTGAACGGCAATGGCATCCTGTTGCTGGGTGGTGAAATGCGGGTACAGCGGCCCTCTTGATGGCGCTTGTGTCTCGAAGTACCATTTTGCGTAGGCCGACATGCCGAAGCAGGTTCCCTGCGTGTTGATCACGGCGAAGCTGTCGCCGCTGAGGCGGTGGCCTTGCGCATCGTCTCTCCCCATGAAGAATCCAGTCTGGCGATTCCCTCGCCTCAGGGAAAGCGTGTAGGCGGAGATTATGCCATTGTTACCATACTCGGTCACTTTGACGTAGTAGGTGCCCGGTTGAAGCGCATATGGACCACGACGCTCGATCCGACTGAAGAGGGCCGGCCCATCATCATCATCGTATTCGATCTGTGTTGTAGAACTGTTGGGTCCGTAAAGCCACATTCGTGTATCTCCAGATGGGCCGCTTGTGACCAAGACTGCTTCGCTCGCTTGTGATAATTCAAATTTGAACCACTGGCATCCCATGCGGGGTGAAAATCAGTCCAGACCCCTTGGTTTTCCGAAGGATTTGACGGTGCCTCCCCCAAACGCCGTTAAGGATTTTTGCGTGATTTCCTGGGCTGATTTCTCGGTGGTT
>MWFF01000030.1 GCA_002071485.1 Verrucomicrobia bacterium ADurb.Bin006
TCTGGAGGTCACCAAGGAAGAGCTTCGGGTGACACTCCGCCCCCAGAGCTCACCGCATCGTAGCCGAGCGATCGCCGCCCTCTGCGAGCAACTCAACGCACTCAACACCGCGTTCCCGGGCTCCCGCCTGCGTCTGCACTATGCCATCCAAACCCCGGCCTGAGAAGAAAAGCGGACATTTCTTGAGGCCCTATGTCAGGAGTTCTGGATCCTGGCGCGTTGCGTGCCGCCCTTCATCGGCAAATCTGAACCACATCCAAGTCACCTCATGCCGAGGGCGTCACCGATGTCGCGTCAGTCTAAGTCATCGACCCGGAAACCGCGCGACTGCGACTCGCTGAAACGTGTTGCTTCGTAAGGGTCTGTGCGAAAATCAATTCCGGTTTTGGCGGGAGCGCCAGCGGGCCAGATGCGAGGCCCGAGGGAGGGAGTGCATCCCCTGAGATACTCGACCGACCGAGGAACGACGCAGACGGCCCGGTGCCGCCCCGCCCCGGAGGGCTGGGGGGATTTAGCTCGCTGGCTTCGTTGCTCCTCAGCGGTTTTGATGTTGGATTTCCTTAAACTTACTGCGGTGGCGGGTCAGTAGGGGATAGGGTTTGGGACGAGGTTTGAGCGCGCGCGGTTCCCGACGCCCGGGGCGATTGGGGAGTAAGTCGCTGGCCACGCTGTGGAAGAGTTGGTCGAGCAGTGCCTGGCGCTGGCGCTGGGAACGGGCCTGGAGGAGGGCTTGGCCACAGCGGCGAGCGGCGGCCAGAGCGCCAGCAAAGCTCAAGCGGTTCAACGGGGCACGATGACGGCGTGCGGCTTCGAGCATGAGGCGGCGCACCAGGTTGTGCATGAGGAGGTGGAGGCGGATTTCGCGTTCGAGGTTCCCGGGGGTTTTGCAGCTCAAGTGATCCATCTGGAGGGTGACTTTGAGGTGGCGCATGGTCAGTTCCCCCCAACGGTGGCGAAACTTTCTGGTCCACTGCGGGTCGTTTTGTGCCGCCAACGGACTGCCCTCTCGACTTGATTGGGCGTAGCGGTCTCGCTACTTCTGCATTCTTTGATCTAGGTCAAGGCGAGCTGGGCCGAGTGGTGCGATGGTGTGAACGCGCATTCACATTGTTTTAAAATGGCAAGCGAGAAACAGAATACTGAAATTCGGCAGGAGCAGATTGCGGTCGCCGCGCTGAGGATCATTGGCCAGCATGGCACCAGGGCGCTCAATGTTGTTCGGATTGCGGGGATCGTTGGGTTGGTGCCGTCGGCCATCTATAGGCACTTCGGAGGAAAAGATGACGTGATTGATGCCGTCTTGGAACTCGTTCGAAAACGGCTTCGCGCCAATGTCGCAGCGGTGGCGGCAGAAAGCAGGGACCCTCTCGAAGCTCTTCGGCTCCTAGTGGATCGCCATATCACCTTTCTTTGCGAAAACGATGGGGTTTCCACCTTAATTTTCTCCGACCAGGTTTACAGCGGACCTAAAAAAAGAAAGGTGAAGATATACGGCGTGATCAATGACTACCTTCAGGAAATCACCAAGCTCGTGCGCGATGGGCAGGAGAAGCAACTCATCAGGGGCGATCTCGAACCCGCCGCCATCGCCGTGATGCTTCTGGGATTGGTCCAATCACCGGCGATCCTCTGGCATCTCAGTGAAGGGAACTTCGGCGTTAAAAGACAAACGGAGCAAGCCTGGCGCGCGTTCGAAAGGGCCATCCGCAACAGCTAATTTTTTTAGACTCAATGTGAACGCGCATTCACACAGTTTCTATAGAGAACCTGATGGAACCACCTCGGGAGCAAACGAAAAGGAAAAAACGATGAAACGAAATCAAATGAAAACGGCAGCGATAGCGCTGAGCCTCACAGCGGTTGTGTTCGTCACGCCGGATCGAGCGTTCGCCCATTGTGACACGATGGACGGGCCTGTAGTCAAAGCCGCGCAACGAGCTTTGAAGGAGCGCAATGCGGACTTGGTTCTCCATTGGGTCCACAAGCCCGCTGAAGCTGAGATCAAGCAGGCCTTCGAGCGTACCCTGATAGTGCGTGAACTCGGGGAGAAAGCGAAGGAGTTGGCTGACCAATACTTCTTCGAAACTTTGGTGCGTGTTCACCGTGCCGGAGAGGGTGCGCCCTACACAGGATTGAAACCCGCCAGCACAGATTTGAGACCCGCGATTGAAGCGGCCGACAAAGCCCTGGAGAGCGGTTCGGTGGAGAAGTTGGTAGAGCAGGTGACTGACGAAGCAGCCGCGGGAATCCGGAAACGCTTCGCCGCGGCACACGAAAAGAAGGCCCATGCTGGGCATAATGTGGAAGCGGGACGGGCATTCGTCCCCGCCTATGTCGAATACGTTCATTACGCGGAAGGTCTCCACTGCGCAATGGGAGGTGCAACCGACCAGCAGGCGGGTGACCGCGAAGCAGCCCCGGCGAACAAAGACTCCCACCAGAAAGCCGCCCCGCCATACAAGCACTGAGCTGACGCGGGATAAAATAATCAACTACCAGCCAATCAAACGTAGGCTATTCACCGACGAGGCACGATGAACGAGAAAATTGTTACCTTTGACATGCGCGGCGAAGCGGTGCGCAGCCTGGAACCATGGGAGCCGCTGTCCAAAGTCATTTGGACGGCCTCCCAGCTCCGGCCGGACCAAACCCTGGCGTTGATCACGTCTTTTGAGCCGGTGCTGTTGATGCGCATTATCGCTTCAATAGGATTTCTGCACGAATCAGAGCTAACGTCTGGAGGAGCTTGGAATGTGTCATTTTACCGAAGTCCAGTAGCCCTTGCCACTGAGCCAGACGGTCCCGGTGCCCGCTCAGGTCAGTCTGATTCGGCACGAGCGTTTGACATGGATGTCCGGGGTCTAATGCCTACGCCGCCGCTCGTCAAGATTGTCGGTGCACTCACGCAAATGCCCGGCCCGGTGGAGTTGCGTATCCTGAGCACCGAGCGACTTGAGGAACTACACTGCTGTCCTGAGCTCGAAGGTCTGGTGGCGGAGTCGGTCACCTTGGCCGACGGCAGCCATCTCACCCATATCAAAAGTCCTGTCGCCTGAGGAGAACGCAATGAAACGTAAAATGAAAGTCCTGAGCCTATTGGGTGTGGTGGTCATCGCCGCAGTCCTGATCAATCAATTCGTGCTTAACAACAAACCCGATGATCCGAACCGGATTCGCGTCTCGGGTAACATCGAAGTGACGGACGCGGAGGTGAGCTTCAAGATTGGCGGGCGTGTGGACCAACGGCTTTGCGATGAAGGCCAGACAGTCAAGAAGGGCGAGACCGTGGCATTCCTCGACAGCTTGGATTTGCAGGCCGAAGTGGCTGTGCGGCAGGCAGAGTTGCTTGCCGCGCAAGCCTTCCTGGCGGAGCTGGAGGCTGGTTCACGTCCGCTGGAAATCGAAGTGGCCAAGGCCCGCGCGGCTTCCGCCAAAGCGGAGCGCAAGCGCGCGGAAAGCGATTTCCAGCGAGCCGAGCGGTTGGCGAAAACCAAAGTCATCGCCGAGGAGCAGTTTGTGCAGGCGACAGGAGCTTATGAAGTGGCCGTGGCGAAGGAGCGCGAAGCTCAGGAGCAGTTGAAGCTGGTGATCGAAGGGCCGCGCCAGGAGCAGATTGCGCAGGGCCGGGCGCGCGTCGAGCAGGCCAAGGCGGGACTGGCCCTGGCGGAAACACGGATGGGCTACGCGACGCTGACCGCGCCACTGACGGGCGTTGTGTTGTCGAAGAACGTCGAGCCGGGCGAATACGTCGCGCCAGGCACGCCCGTCGTAACCGTGGGCGAATTGGAGGACCCCTGGCTGCGGGCCTACATCAATGAGACCGACCTGGGCCGGGTCAAACTCGGCCAGCGGGTGCAGGTGACGACCGATTCGTATCCGGACAAGAAATACGAGGGCAGGATCTCCTTCATCGCCTCGCAGGCCGAGTTCACGCCCAAGAATGTCCAGACCGAGAAGGAGCGGGTGAAGCTCGTCTATCGCATCAAGGTGGACCTGACGAATCCGAATCTGGAACTTAAACCTGGGATGCCGGCGGATGCGGAGATTCTGCTGACCTCAGCGGAGGCGAGCCATGCAGGCAATACGAATTGAGTTGCTCACGAAAGACTTCGACGGCCTGACCGCCGTGGATGCGCTTACCTTGTCCGTCGAAGAAGGCGAAATCTTCGGTCTGGTCGGCCCTGACGGCGCGGGCAAGACGACGACCATGAGGCTGCTGACGTCCATCATGGAGCCGTCATCGGGCGAAGCGTGGGTGAACGGACATCACACTGTTCAGGAGGCCGAAGCCCTCAAGGATGGCATCGGTTACATGAGCCAGCGGTTCGGGCTTTATCCCGACCTGACGGTGATGGAGAACGTTGACTTCTATGCTGACATCTATGAGGTGCCGAAGAAGGGCCGCACGGAGAAGATCGATCGGCTGCTGGCGTTCAGCAATCTCACCCCGTTCAAGAAACGCCGCGCGGGCAATCTCTCCGGGGGCATGAAACAAAAGCTCGGCCTGGCCTGCGCGCTGATTCATACGCCGAAGGTGCTCTTTCTGGATGAACCCACGAACGGGGTGGACCCGGTTTCGCGCCGGGATTTCTGGCGCATCCTCTACCAGTTGCTTCGCGAAAAAGTCACGATTTTCGTTTCCACCGCATACCTCGACGAAGCGGAGCGGTGCAATCGCCTGGCGCTGGTTCACAAGGGGAAACTCCTCGCCGTTGGTACACCCGACGAGGTGAAGCAGCTCATGCGCGGCACCCTGCTCGAAATCCGAACTAACGAACCCCGCCGCGCCACCGCGTTGCTGCGCGAGCGGATGGCGGAGCATTCGGTCGGTGTCTTCGGCGACCGGGTTCACCTTGCGTCCAGCGAACCCGAGGCGGCGGCGGCGCAAGCGGAGCAACTCCTGGCGCAGGCAGGCTTCAGGGTCGAAGGCATCCGCCGGGTCGAACC
The DNA here is from genome assembly GCA_002071485.1 of Verrucomicrobia bacterium ADurb.Bin006. Taxonomy (GTDB): domain Bacteria; phylum Verrucomicrobiota; class Verrucomicrobiia; order Limisphaerales; family J093; genus MWFF01. The sequence continues at coordinate 4,948 of MWFF01000030.1, forward strand.
TACGCTCGAAGACGTGTTCGTTTCTGCCGTTGGCATCGAAAGGGAACCTCAACCTTGAACACGAGCGCTGACAACATTGCCGTATCGGTAAAGGACTTGGAGAAACGCTTTGGCAGTTTCATCGCAGTCAACCGTGTGAGCTTTGAGGTGCGCAAGGGTGAAATCTTTGGCTTCCTCGGCCCCAACGGCGCCGGCAAATCCACCACCATTCGCATGCTCTGCGGTCTGCTCGCCCCCACCGGCGGCTCCGGTTCCGTCGCGGGGTTCGACATCCGAACGCAGCAGGAGGACATCAAGAGCCACATTGGTTACATGAGCCAGAAGTTCTCCCTCTACGAAGACTTAACCGTGGAGGAGAATATCGATTTCTACGGCGGCATCTACTGCATTCCGCGAGCGAAGCGGCGCGAGCGCAAGGAATGGGTGATCAAAATGGCGGGCTTGACCGACCACCGCGAGTCGCGCACAGCAATTCTGTCCGGCGGGTGGAAGCAGCGACTGTCGCTCGGCTGTGCCATCCTGCACGAACCCCCTATTATCTTCCTCGACGAACCGACCTCCGGCGTTGACCCCATGAGCCGCCGCCAGTTTTGGGATCTGATTTACGAACTCTCCGGCAAGGGAGTGACCACCTTCGTCACGACGCACTACATGGACGAAGCCGAGTATTGTGACCGCATCGCGCTGATCTATCGTGGGGAACTGACAGCCATGGGCACGCCAGATGAACTAAAGACCCGGCTGATGCAGGATCACGTGCTCGAAATCCAATGCGAGCGTCCGCAGGACGCGATGGGGGAGGTCGAGAGGGTGGAAGGCATTAAAGAAGTTGCCCTGTTTGGCAAAGGACTTCACGCCGTCGCGGTCAACGGAGAGGCGGCAGCAGCCGCGGTGCGCAGCCGGCTCGTTGAGCGGGGTTATCGAGTAGCACGCGTTGAAAGGATTGTTCCCTCCCTCGAAGACGTGTTCGTTTCGCTGATTGAGGCCCGCGACCGCGCACAGCAACCCCAGCAGGAGGTAAAAGGATGAAGCCACTACGTCTTTGGGCCGTCGCCCGGAAGGAGTTCATCCACATCTTCCGCGATCCGCGCAGCCTCGGCATGGCCATTGCCATCCCGATGCTGTTGCTCATGCTCTTCGGCTATGCCCTGACGCTCGACGTGGACAAGGTACCGATGGTTATCTGGGATCAGAGCGAGTCGGAGACGAGCCGCGAATTCATCAGTGGCTTCGCCGCATCCCGCTACTTCTCGGTGCAAAGTCATGTGCGCAACTACCGCGAAGTCGAACGCTCGATTGATTCCAGCCGGGCTTTGATCGCCCTCGTCATTCCGGCGGACTTCGCTGGCCGGATTGAGTCTGGCCGCAAAGCGGACGCGCAACTGCTAGTGGATGGCAGCGACTCGAACACCGCCACGCTCGCGATGGGATACGCCGAAGCAGTGGCGCAAGCCTATTCCCAGGCGGTCATCTTACGCGAGGCGCAGCGCACCGGTGGTCGCACCCTGCAACAACCGTTGGAAGTGCGCCCGCGCGTCTGGTTCAACGCGGACCTGGAATCGAAGAACTACATCATCCCCGGGCTAATCGCGGTCATCATGATGGTCATCGCGGCCTTGTTGACCTCGCTCACCGTGGCCCGCGAGTGGGAGCGCGGCACGATGGAGCAGCTCATTTCAACACCGGTCAAAGGCACGGAACTGATCCTGGGCAAACTGCTGCCCTATTTCCTGATTGGGATGTTCGACGTGCTGCTGGCGGTACTGATGGGCGAGTATATGTTCCACGTTCCCCTGCGCGGCAACGTGGCGCTGCTCTTTGGCATGGCGGCCATCTTCCTTGCGGGCGCTCTCTCGCTGGGAATGGTCATCAGCATCGTAACCAAGAGCCAACTCCTGGCCAGCCAGTTGGCCATGGTGCTGACCTTTCTGCCCTCCTTCCTGCTGTCGGGCTTCATGTATGCGATTAGCAACATGCCCACGCCCATTCAAGTCATCACGCATGTCATCCCGGCCCGCTATTTTGTATCCCTGCTCAAGGGCATCTACCTGAAGGGCGTGGGTCTGGAGATTCTGGCGGGTGAAGCCGCGCTGCTCACCCTGTTCAGCGTGGCCATGCTGGTTTTGGCCAACGTGAAATTCAAAAAGAAACTCGTGTAACCCATGTTCGAACGCATCAAACAAATGCTGGTGAAGGAATTCATCCAGGTTTTCCGCGACCCGAAGATGAGAGGGGTCATCTTCCTCATGCCGATCATCCAAGTGTTGGTCTTTGGCTACGCCGTGACCACGGACGTGACACACGTCGCCACTGCCGTCTTTGACCTGGACAACAGCGCCGCCAGCCGCGAACTCGTGGGCCGCTTCGTCAAGTCAGGCTACTTCGACATCGTGGCGCACGTGGACGACGACGAACACGCCCGCCAACTGGTGGACCGCGGCGAAGCGCTCGCCGTGCTCCGCATCAACCGAGGATTTGAGAATGATCTGCGCGCCGGGCGCGCCGCCCAGCTTCAGGTGATCCTTGACGGCACGGATTCCAACACGGCCGGCGTGGTCCTCAACTATAGCGCCAAAATCGCCGGCCAGTTTTCACAGAAGGTTCTTGTCACCCGGCTCACACGCGCAAAGGGCGTGGCGGACGAGCCAGGCGGAGTCGAGTTGCAGACCCGCGCCTGGTTCAATGAGAACCTGGAGAGCCGCAACTTCTACGTGCCAGGCGTGATCGCCATCATCGTGCTCCTGGTGACGCTCATGCTGACCAGCATGGCGGTGGTACGCGAGAAGGAGATCGGCACGATGGAGCAAATTATGGTCACCCCCATCAAGCCGCTGGAGTTCATTCTCGGCAAGACCGTCCCGTTCGCCCTCATCGGGTTCGCGGACGTGCTGCTGATCACCGTGGTCAGCCTTGTGTGGTTCGAAATCCCCATTCGCGGGAGCGTTCTGCTGCTGCTGGGCGCGGCGGCGCTATACATCATGACCAGTCTCGGGGTGGGTCTTCTCATCTCCACTGTCAGCGAGACCCAGCAGCAGGCGATGATGAGCACGTTCTTCTTTTACTTTCCGGCGGTGCTGCTGTCGGGCTTCATGTTTCCGATTGCCAACATGCCGCCAGTCATCCAATGGCTCACCTACCTGAACCCACTGCGCTATTTCCTGGTGATCATTCGCGGAATCTTTCTGAAGGGCGTCGGCCTGCACATCCTCTGGGTGCAGATGGCGGCTCTGGCCGTCATGGGCATCATCACCCTTTGGCTCGCCTCGCGACGATTCCACAAAACCCTGGCTTGAGAAGCATGCACGCGCTGACCCTCTTCCAACAGAACTTCGCGGTCGCGGAGAGCCTGCTGCAAATGTACCAGTTGACCGGCGGCCTGAAGGAAGAGGAATTGCCCGAGGAATTGCGCCGGGCCGTGTGCATCTTTTGGGAGGAACAGGAGAATGCCCGAGTGCATCACGCTTCCAATGACCGCATCACGCTTCTCGTTCGCCCGACTGCTCGAATCCCAGGGCCAATCCTGATCCCTGGCGGCCTTGATTTTCTTCTGCGACAGGCCGTGGTCGTCGCTTGCACAGCGCTGGAAACGTTCCTTTGGAACACTGTCCTGGAAAACGCGCTGACCATTGTGCGCGCCCGCCGCACTGGGGCGGACGAGGAAATCAAGAACCTCTCCCTGACTTTGGAGGATTACATCTCCATCGAACACTCCCCTGATCGTGACATGCGTGTCCGTCAGATCATCTTGAAAAACTTCGAGCGTAAAACGCTTTACAGCCCGGACGCCATTGACCGCGTGGCCCGAATTCTGACCGTGCGCAATTTTTGGGAACAGGTTGAGAAGGTTTGCGGAGAGTCGGCGACAAATCTGCGCCGGTTAATCGGCGATCTGATCCCACGGCGAAACGTGATCGCCCACCGGGCAGATCGGCCGGACGACTCCAAGGAACTGGACACACACGGCTTGACACCCATCAGTTCCGCCTGGACGAACATGCGAGTGCAAGCGGTCAAAACGCTGGTCACGGCTGCCGCTGGGATCTTCTCTCAGGCGATGGCCCAACTCGAAAAGGGACTGGCGGCTGTCCGACCTCCATCGGGCCAACCAGAATCTAATCCAATGACGAAAGGACTCACCTATGCATGATGAAAAGCGAACACCCAACAACTGGTCGCTGGCTGCTGGGGCAGCAATGCTTACCCTCGCTGTTTCTGGTTGCCACACTCTTGACACGCCGACTCCGCCGCCAGTAGAGGACTACTTGCGGAAGCCCGCACTGAAGTCTGAATCGACGATTAATGCCGAAGTGGCGTCACGGGGAACCACGGGCAAGCGCGACCTCACGAATAGGAGCTTGACGGTGGACGATTGCATAAGAATTGCCCTGGACAAGAACCCCCTCCAACGCGCAGTGCGCGAAGGAGTCAGGGCTGCCGAGGAATTCGTCGGCGAAAGCAAAGCACCCTACTATCCCGATCTCAGCGCAAACGCCAGTTACAGCCGTTGGGAACGGCACGCCTTCTTGCCCAATGGCCTTGGCCAACCCGGGATGCCCAGTACCATCGGTCCCACCGACGACTGGGCGGCAGGCCTGCGAGCGCGCTACACGCTCTTTGACAGTGGAGAGCGCCATGCCCAGTTGCGCGTGGCTCTCTCCAGGAAAGAAGCTGCCTCAGAGGAAGTCGAAGCCGTGCGCCAGGACATCGCGCTAGCCGTCCATCAAGCGTATTATGGTCACGTGGCTGCGCTCATCACCCATTCGATTGCCGAGAAGAATCTGACCCGGGCTGAGGACCATTTACGCCTCGCCAAAGAGCGCCTCGAAGCGGGCGCCGCTCCGCAATTGGACGTCTTTCGCGCCCAAGTGGAAGCATCCAATGCCAAGTTGTCCTTGGTCAAGGCAGAAAACCTGGTTCGCATCTCGCGCGGTAACTTGAACACCGTGATGGGCCTACCGGTCGAACTGCCCGTGGAAGTGTCCGTGGAGGAAGATAATTCAACAGAGCCGAACGATGCGGATCTTCTCCCCGCCCTTGACCGTGCCATCCACGCACGGCCCGAAATCAAAGGCGCACTCCAGCGCATATCCGCCAGTCGCAGCTCAGTCGATGCTGCCCGTAGCGCGTTTGGTCCGAAACTGCGCGCCGAAGGGCAGGTGGCGCGCCGCGACACGGGTTTCTTCCCGCAAGACGATGATTGGCTTGTCGGCATTTCGATTGAGCAACCCCTTTTCAGCGGCTTCGCCCGGCGACACAAGTTGGACCGTACGAAAGCCGAGCTCTCGAAGGAAGAGGCACGCTTAGAGCAACTGTTGCTCCAAGTGCGCCAAGAAGTCTGGAACGCGCATTCCAAACTCAACGAAGCCAATGACGCAGTCAGATCGGCCACGGTGCTGGTTGATCACGCGCAGGAGAGTCTGCGGGCAGCACGGGAAAGATATGCCAGCGGGGCTGGGACCATTACGGACCTCCTCGATTCCGAAACCGCCCTCTTTCGCGCTGAGGCCAGCGAAACTGAGGCCCGCTGGGACTATCAGGTCGCACAAGCCTCCTTCAAACGTGCCACCGGCAACCTGGTGCCAGATGGCATTCCACGGAACTGGTGAAGCTGCTGGCACGATCGAACCGATCGTCCCGAACAGATTCGATTCAAACTCACAACCAAGAAAAGCCGATGGCAAAACAAAAAAGATCCAAACCAACGACCGCTGCCAGCCCGGTGCTGGTGCATTTCGAGTTCGTCCATCCCACGGCGCAGCGCGTCTGCATCGCGGGCACATTCAACGAGTGGCATGGCGTGGCGACGCAGATGATTGGCATGGGCGAGGGCCGCTGGGCCAAGGAACTCCTGCTTCCACCCGGCACGTATGAATACCGGTTCGTCGTGGACGGCGACTGGGTCACCGACCCCAACTCGAAGGAAACGGCGGCGAACCCTTTCGGTAGCCACAACACCATCCTGCGCGTGCAGCCACCGACCTGAGCAGAAACAGGGAGTAGCTTGTTGACTGCACCACGCCACCTTGTTCTTGCGCTGTCGCCACCTGGCGTGTCTGCGCCAGAATGGGCGGGGTCAATGCTCATGACTAAAGAACGCGCCCGTCAGGACGAAACGGTAGAGCCGCTCGAAATCCAGGTACCCTCGATCCATCACGTAGAACGC
>MWFF01000031.1 GCA_002071485.1 Verrucomicrobia bacterium ADurb.Bin006
GCTGCGCACCAAGCTGGCCACCGGCAGAGCGTGGATGCTCAAGGAGACCTTCGAGGACTTCTGGCACTATCGCTCTCTGACCTGGGCCAGGGCGTTCCTGAGTGTCTGGACCGAGCGCGCCCTGCGCAGCCGTATTGAACCCATGCGCAAAGTCGCGCGCATGCTTCGCGCGCACGAACAACTCATCCTCAACTGGTTTCGGGCCAAGGGAGAAATCTCCAACGGCCCCGTCGAGGGTCTGAACAACAAGATCCGAGTGGTGACCAGAAGATCCTATGGATTCCGCACGTATCATGCGATGGAAACCGCTCTCTACCACAATCTTGGACGACTACCCGAACCGCCACTCACCCACAGATTCTGCTGACGAGACGGAGAAGGAAACCCTGGTGAAGCAAAGCGCCGAACTCGCCGCCTTCGACGAAAAGCTTCGCCACTACGCCGACCAGCGCATCGCCCTCGACCTCGACGACGGCGTGAAAGTGAACTACGGCAAATTCGGCGACCTGCTGGCCGAAGTGAAGGCGGTGACGGGAGGGACGGTGGAATGAAGACGCGGAGCATGAAGCAGACGCGGAGATGGGGAGACGCGGAGAAACTGAGATATGAGCAACATCAGGTCATTTCGAGAGTTGATCGTTTGGCAGAAGGCGATGGATGCCGCCATGCAGATTTTCGAGGTCACTGGGAAATTCCCGGAACGCGAGAAGTTTTCTCTGACGGATCAAATCCGGCGTGCTTCGCGCTCGGTGCCCGCGAACATTTCAGAGGCGTGGCGAAAGCGACGGTATCCTGCGGCGTTTGTCAGCAAGCTCAACGATGCGGAAGGCGAAGCCGCTGAAACCCAAACCCACATCGAGATCGCCCGTCGTTGCCGCTACCTGGATGATGCCCAATCGGCAACGCTGGACGGCCTCTACGAGGAAGTGCTCGCCATCCTTGCCACGATGGCTGCGCATCAGGAGAAATGGTGCATACGCAAATGATGAAGGAGACACGGAGACGTGGAGATTGTGAGGCACGGAGAACTGGATTTCTCCGCGTCTCCGCGTCTGACCGTCTCCGCGTCTATGCGCCGATTTGCAGGTGGCTCCGATAAGGAATCGAACGATGGAAATTTCACAGGTCAACACCGCACTAAACCGCCTGTTCCACGAGCAAGGCAAGCGGATCGTGTTCTGGAACGACCCGCAACGGGAGTTCGAGGACACGCTGGCCGCGCTGGCGGTGCCGGACATCAAAGTCCTGCGGCTCGACCAGGAAGGCGCGTTGGCCGTCAAAATCCGCGTCGAGCGGGAAGACCCCACGGGCCGCTACCTGATCTATGCGCCCACGCCGGAGCCGGACTACGATGACGACTGGCTCCTGGACATCCGGCTTTACAGTCACGTCTTCCGCGCCGACCGCGCTTCGATCATCCTGGATGAACTCGGCCTGGCCAACCAGGCACTCCGCACGCATATCGAGGAGCACAAGAAGTTTTTCGACAACAAGGAGCGGTTCAAAAAACTCCAGGCATTGGTTTCACCGCAGGACACGGAGCTTGATATCGACCGGAAGATGCTGGCGGTGCTGGTGCGGGCGGATCAGCCCGACCTGTTCACCATCCTGCTGGCGCTGTTTCACTCGATGGCCGGGTTCCCGGTCAGCAGCGTCAGCTATTCCCAGACGCGGAGACGCGGAGACGCGGAGACGCGGAGATACGAAGAAGAGCCCGATGGTGGAGAGGACGAAAATGTGCTGCCGCTCCACGATAAAGGCGAGGCTGATCTCGGCACACCGCCGCCCGCCTGGGACATGGTCGTCAAGCTGGGCCTTGAAGGCGCGTTCTGGCACCTGGTCAAGACTGCTTTCGGCTACGCGGAGGACACGCCTACCCTGCGGAACCTTCTGATCCGCCTGCTGCTGACGGACTACGCCCACCATTTGAACGGCGATCTCCCGGCCTCGTTGCAGCATCTGGTGCTTCTGCCAACCGCCCGGCAGAACGTGGTCGCCTGTCTCTCGCACTGGCGGGATAGCGCCAGCCGGGGCAGCAGCTACGACCGGCTGTCCGAGATGGTCGCGGACATACTGAAGCTCGATTCGCACCTGGATAGCCTGGACATCGACGCCCTGCTCAACGTAATGACCTTCCTGCCGGTCGAGAAGGCCATCGCCCGAAGCCTGCGGGACCGCGTCCGGCTTACCGCCGACAGCATTAACGCCGAGGACATCCGCAAGATCGCCTTACGGCGTCAGGATGGTCACTGGGCCTCCCTCTCCGCGTCTGATGATCTCCGCGTCTCCGCGTCTTCCCCCCCCGTCCCCCGGAAGGCGCTGCACGCGGTTTATGACGCGCTGATTGCGGCGGCAGACTTCTTTGCCCTGCGGAACCAGTATCGGGGCCGGTTCGACTTCGCGGATGCCAAGGCGATGTATCACGCCTACGAGACGGAGCTTTACCGGTTCGACCAGTTGTATCGACATTTCTGCGAGACTGCCGATCTGGCCGAGGCCGAGGGCTGGGGCCTGCTCAAGCCGCTGCGCCAGGAGTTGGAAGCGTGTTACGGCATCTGGTTCGTCACCACGACGGCGCTGACCTGGGGCAAATTCGTTGATCCGGCCCACAGCCAGAGTCTGCTGAAGAACTGGCGGATCGAGAAGGTGCCCAGCCAGCAGGAGTTCTACGCCAGGTGTGTGCAGCCGCGCCTGGACAAGGCGGCGGGCCGCAAGGTCTATGTCATCATCAGCGATGCCTTTCGCTACGAAGCCGCGCAGGAATTGACCCGCGAGTTGAACGGAAAATACCGGTTCGAGGCGGATCTGTTCTCCCAGCTCAGCGTACTGCCCTCCTATACCGCCTTGGGCATGGCCAGCCTGCTCCCGCACCAGGCGCTCGCCTACACGCCCACCGGCGAAGTCCTGGTGGACGGGAAACCGGCGTCCTCGCTGGAGCAGCGCAATGACATCCTGGCGGCGGTCGATGGGGTCGCCATCAAGGGCGAAGACCTGCTGGCCATGCGGAAGGACGAGGGCCGGGAGTTCGTGCGCGAGAAGATGGTGATCTATATCTATCACAACACTGTGGACGCGACAGGGGACTACGCGCCGACCGAGGGCAAGACCTTCGAGGCGGTGCGGAAGGCCATTGACGAGATCGCCAGCCTGGTCGGCCACATCATCAACAACCTGAACGGCAGCCAGGTCTTTATCACGGCGGACCACGGCTTCCTGTTCCAGGAGTCTCCGCCCGAACCGACCGATAAGAGCGCCCTGGCGGACAAGCCGGACGGCACGGTCATCGCCAAGAAGCAGTATCTCCTGGGTCGCAAACTACCGGAGCACGACAGCGCCTGGCACGGTTTCACGGCGACGACTGCCAGCGCCGAGGGCGACATGGAGTTCTGGATTCCGAAGGGCGTGAACCGGTTTCACTTTACCGGGGGTGCCCGGTTCATCCACGGCGGGGCCATGCTCCAGGAGGTCGTGGTGCCGGTCATTGAAGTGCGTCACGTCCGGGGCAAGGCCGCGCCAACCACCAAGAGCAAGCACGTCGCGGTGCATGTCCTGGGTGCGAGCCACAAGATCACGACCGCACGCCATCGGTTCGAGTTGCTCCAGACCGAGGCCGTCAGCGACCGGGTGAAAGCCATCACGCTGAAAGTAGCGATTTACGACGGGGACGAAACCGTCACGAACATCGAGACGGTGACGTTCGACAGCACGTCCGACAACATGAGCGAGCGGAAGAAGTGGGTGACGCTCGTCCTGTTGGACCGGCAATACGACAAACGCAAACCTTACCGGCTGGTGCTTCGGGACGCCGAGACCGGCATCGAGCAGCAGAGCGTTGAGGTCACAATAGACAGGGCCTTTACCGATGACTTCTGAATCGGCTCTCAATCGAATGAAGGAGACTCACCAGAAAGCCTCTGACGAATACGCGCGGTACGAGCAGGCTTGCGCGGAAATCCGAAAGGAGAACGCCGCACTGCTCAAGGAATTTGCTGGCTGGATGCGACAACAGGGGGTCTCGGAAAGGACGGTCGGGATGCACTCTTCCAACGCCCACTTCTACATCCAGGAGTTCCTCCTTTACGAGCAGCCGCTGCGGCCCGACCAGGGGGCATCCAGTATCGGCATGTACCTGGGCTACTGGTTCATTCGGAAGGCGCCTATCGCAACCCCCGGAACCGTCAAGAGCAGTGCCACCAGCTTGATCAAATTCACAGCCATCCCACAGGAATTGGCGAAAAAAATGGTTGGAAGCTTGACGAAAACCTGCCACACGGCAGGTCATGAAAAAACACCAAGCCCCAACCGCGGGCAAACTCACCGTTTTGCGTCAGGTCTGCA
>MWFF01000032.1 GCA_002071485.1 Verrucomicrobia bacterium ADurb.Bin006
ACGGCGGCTACGGAGGCGTAGCCGTCCCGCGGCCGTCGCGTAGCCGCGGACGTCAGTCCGCGCTAACTCGCTCCGTCAAAAGCAGGAATCAGCGCCGTCTGACGACGGCGGCTACGGAGGCGCAGCCGTCCCGCGGCCGTCCCGTAGCCGCGGACGTCAGTCCGCGCTGACTCGCTCCGGCGAATACAGACATCAGCGCCGTCTGACGACGGCGGCTACGGAGGCGTAGCCGTCCCCGCGAGGCTTGCCTCGCGGGGACTTCATGTGTCGATTTCCTCAGCCTCTTCCGATCACGCAGAGCGAGGCCGCTGCCGCCATTTCCCTCACCCACCGTGATCAGCAACCGGCTTCCTGCCACCAATTGCTTTGGGTGCCCTCAGGGCGGCTGTCGTTGGCCGAACGCGAAGTGGGGCGGGCGGGTTCGGCGGTCCCCCACAGGGCATCGCGCAGCCCGGACCTGCGGCTGATCTTGCGCTCAATCATTGTCCGGAAGGGTTTTTCGGCCGTCCACAATTCGACGTGTTTGCTGGCACGGGTCAGGCCGGTGTAAACCAGTTCGCGCGTGAGGATCGGACTCTCTTCACCGGGCAGGATCATGAGCACGCGCTCGAATTCCGACCCCTGGCTCTTGTGGACCGTCATCGCATAGGCCGTCTCCTGCTCCGGCAGCCGTAAAGGCAGGAAATCCCGCAGGCTCGCTTCCGGACCGGAAAAGTAGGCGCGCAGTTCCCCTCGTTTGGCGTCTTGAAGCAATATGCCGATGTCGCCGTTGAACAGCCTGAGGTTGTAATCGTTGCGGGTAATCAAGAGTGGCCTCCCGGCGTAGTAATTGCCGCGCGCCTCGATCAGCCCGGCGTCAGCCAGGATTTCCTCCACCAGCCGGTTGATGTTTTCCACGCCCAGCGGGCCGTTGCGGACGGCGCAGAGAATGCGGAATTGGCCGAAGCACCGCAATGCCGCCTCAGGATCCGCGCATTTCAAATACGCACCGAAATTGCCCAGCACATGAGGTTTCAAGGCCGCCTTGAGCGCTGTTGGTTCCGGCGACAGCCTCCATGAAACCTGCGAGTCCGGAGAACCTCCGGCGTTCCGAAGCGCTTCGATGGCGCGCTCGGCATCGCCTTCGTTGACGGCCTGGCTGAGCCGGTAGATTCCGCTCTGTTCGCCGAACCGGTAGTTCTTCCGTAGCTCGACAATGCAGTCGCCCAGTTCCGACGCGCTGGTCGAGACGCTTTCTGGAGGGAGTTTCTTGCCTGCGCTCTGAGCAAACTGGCCGGCGAATTCGCTGGAGAATGCGCGCGGCCCGCCGGCATTGCAGATATCCGCCAGCACCGCGCCCGCTTCCACGGAGGCCAGTTGGTCCTTGTCTCCGAGCAGAATGAGACGAGCCGAGGACGGGATGGCCGCGACCAGCTTGGCCATCAGCGCCAAATCCACCATGCTCGCCTCATCGATGACGACCACATCGACCGGGAGCGGGTTGTCCGCATCATGGCGGAAGTAAGCCGAGTTGGGAACGGAGCGGAGCAGCCGGTGAATCGTGCTGGCCTCCTCGGGCAGCCGGTCCTTTATTTCCTGCGCGCACCGCAGGTGGGTTTTGGCGTCCTTGACCGCCTCCTGCAAGCGGGCGGCGGCTTTCCCGGTGGGTGCGGCCAGCGCAATCCGCAACTGGACGTTGCCGGCCTGTTCGAGCAGCAGCGCCAGCAACAGGACCACGGTGCGAGTCTTGCCTGTGCCGGGCCCGCCGGAGATGATGCAGAGCCTCTTGCGGATGGCCGCAAACGCGGCGACCATCTGCCAATCGACCCCCGCCGCAGCCCCTGCGGGAAAGAGCCGGGACAAACCTTCGCCGAGAAGCTTCCAGTCGACCGGCAACGTGTGTTCCTTGGCCAGGCGTTTAAGGGCGCTTGCCAGCTCGCTTTCGTACCTCCAGTAGCGGTGCAGGTACAGCCGCGCCTGATCATCCAGAATCAAAGGGGCGAATGTACCCGGCTTGCCAACGACCGGCGATGCTGCCAGGCGGTTGACCCAATCCGAGGCTTGGGGGAATGAAAAGCCCCGGAGATCCTCCGGAACCGACGGCCCCTTGCTATCTCCATCAGACGCCTCCAAGTCCAGGCAAATGTGGCCCTGGCGGCGGTAGTAACTGACCAAGGCCGCGGCCAGCTGCACCTCCGGCGCGTTGCCCGCCAGACGGCCGAGGAAAGTGGCGAAATGCCGGTCGATCGGGTTGAACGCGGAGAGCGCGGCGGCCTGGCCCAGGTTTGAAGTTGGTATGCCGGTCTCCATGGTCATCGTCCTTCGATCAAAGCGGAGAGTTGGTCCACAGCCGTCAGCGTCGGACGGTCTCGGAACGCCCCGTATTGGGGACGCGCCGGATCGAGGCCGCGCAGGAAAAGATAGATCACGCCGCCAAAGTGCTTCTCGTAACTGTAATGGGGCACGCGCAGGGACAGGTATTTGTGCAGCGCCAGGGTGTAGAAATGGTACTGCACATAGTACTGCTGCCGCCGCATTTCCTCCCGGATGATGGCCGGCGAATAATCTTCAATCCGGTTTCCCAGCCAGTTGGACTTCCAATCCACCAAGTAATAGCGCCCTTCAAAGCCGAAGACCAAATCGATGAACCCTTTCAAATACCCGCTCACCGGGTCAAAGGTCATCCGACCAGTCTGAGCCGGGACCACGGGCGGCCAGCCGAGCTTGGCAAAAAAGCCCTGCAACCGTGGCAGCGAAACTCCTTGAACGGGAAAATAGAACTCGAGTTCACTCAACCGTTCGGCGGCAGAGATTCGGGCCAGGTTGAAATCCGGACGTTCCGGGTCGAGGGGGAATTTCAGAGTTGTCCGCAGGGCTTCGCACACCGCCGCCGCATGGCCGGGCTCGGCCAAGTCGTGTGCTTGCAGCCTTTCCTTGGCCAGCGTCGCCAGAACCTCGTCCGTCGCGCCAAAATCCAGTTTTTGCAGGATTTCGTGCAGGCAGGTTCCCGTCTTGGCGCCCTTGGGGAACGCGAAGATGCCCGCGCCAGGCATCTCTTCCCGTGTGGCCGGGGGCACATTGTCGCGGTCGGGGAGTTCCTCCTGTTTGCCCGCCTTAAAATAGGAGAAGCTGCAGATGAGCCAGTCGCGCGCAATCCGGCCTTTGAATTCCCGACAATCGAGTTTCAGGAGGGCGGCATCTTCTGGCCGGTAGGGCTCGCCCGCCGGCTCCGGCACATTCGACAGGTCCAGGGTTCCCTCCGAGTTCTGTTTGAGCCGCTCCAGATCGGCCAGCATGCGCTGGTCGGTCAGCAGCGCGAAGTTCTCGCGTAAGGCGGGAATGATCGAGCCGTCCAGCTTGGCCGGCCGGTGGAACAGCCAGGCGGGGGCTGAGGTTGCGGAATTTTTCATGCCGCCCCAGACGAAGTAGCAGCGATTCCTGGCGCGGGTCAGAGCGACGTAAAGCAGCCGCACATTTTCCGCCAGCTTTTCCTCCCGGGCCAGGTTCCGGTGATCGTCGGGTATCTCCGGCCCGAGATCACGGACGAGCCGGCGCTGGCGCTTGGGGTCATGGAAAAAGACCTGCTCCTCGCCGCCCCTCTCGATTTCAGAATGCTTCCAGGAGAACACGCAAAACACCACCGGGTATTGGAGCCCTTTGCTCTTGTGGACAGTGACCAACCGGACCGCGTTTTCATCGCGTTCCAGGCGCAGTTGATGTTCTTCGGCCGCTTCCTTCTCCGAATTCATTTGCTCGGCCAGCCACTTGAGCAGCCCGCTGATGCCAAGACGCTTTTCGGTTTCCGCCTGGTGCAACACCTCGCCCAGGTGCAGCACATTGGTCAGTCGCCGTTCTCCGTCCGGGAAGGCCAGCAGCCGCTGGCGCACCCGTTCACGCTGCAGCCACTGCCGGAACATGCGGAAAAAGCCGCGGCGGTCCCACAGGTCGAGGTATTCGTGGAATCGCTGCAGCCATTCCTGCCACTGGCTTTCGGTGCAGGCCGAAAGTTGAGCGCCGTCCACGCCGAAAAGGTCGGTGGCCAGCGCTGCCTTCACCAGGCGCTCGTCGCCCGGCAGCGCCACACCCGCCAGGATGCGGCGGAACTCGAGCGCTTCCGGGGATTGAAATAGGCTCGCCGTGGTATGGAGGACGCTCGGGATATGCAAATCGCTCAAGGCTTCCTGCATTTTGCGGGCCTGCTGGTTCTCCATGACCAGCACTGCAATGTCCTCCGGTTTCAGACGCCGCTCCCCGATCTTGGCGTTGCCGTTGAGCAGCCGGGCAATCTCGCCGGCCACGATCCCGGGCAGTGTCTTTTCGGCCAGGCTTCGGGTGATGTCCTTGCCGTTGCGCTTCCAGAACCACAACCGAAACGGCGGCTCGGCGCGGCCATCGAAGGTGAGCGGAGTCTGGTCGGCTTGGCCCCTGGGGATCGCCTCCTGAAAATCAATGCGCTCGAACACAAAGGCCTGGGGGGCCGCGCCGAAAATCTTGTTGACCGCCACCACGAGCCCGGTTTCGGAGCGCCAGTTCTCGCCCAAGGTGAAGCGGCGGGTTGCTTCCTTGGCCGCCTCCAGGTAAGTGAAAATGTCCGCGCCGCGAAACGCGTAGATCGCCTGCTTCGGATCGCCGATGAGGAACAAGAACGATTTGCCGCCGGCAAAGGCCCGACGAAAGATCTGATACTGCACCGGGTCGGTGTCCTGAAACTCATCGATGAGCGCCGCCTGATAGCGCCCGCGCAGATTCTCGGCCAGGGCCTCGCCGCTCGGGCCCGTCAACGCCTCGTGCAGCCGGGTCAGCAAGTCGTCAAAGTGCTGAATCTTGCGCTCGGCCTTGCGCCGCGGCAGTTCTTCTTTGGCGTAACGGACAAATTCCACCTGCAGGCCGGTCAGCCATATCCTTTCGGCCTCGCACAGCTTTTCGCACAGGGCAAAGAACCGGTGCTGAGGAACGGGCAAAGAGGATTTCTTCGACTTCTTTTCCTCCAATGCGGCCGGGCAGAAGCTCGACAGGCATTCCAGCGCCTCGAAAGCGGCGTCGCTTTCCGAGAAACAGGTATCGAGCTGTTCAAAGAGCAATGCCATTTCTGCGTCGCTGTTGTATGGCCGGTTGCACCACTTGGCCCCCGATCCAAAACAGGTCTTGATTTTGTCCCGCTCCGCCAGCCAGACCGCGCGCGCGGCCTCAAAACGGCTTTCCAACTCCGCGGAAAGCGACTCGAGGCTCGCCCCCTGCGCCTGCGAGAGGAATTCGAGCAGCGGATAATTGATGCAGGTCCGGAGCAGCCTCACGAAACGGTCCGGCCCGCAGTTGTTCTTGATGGCAAAACTGACCCGGGTGGACCCGGCTTCGTAAAAATGCTTGCGCCAGAAATCATCGGCGATTTCCTGGAGCATCTCCGATGGATCGGTCACCAGTTCGATGTCAAAGAGCAGGCGGCTTTCAAAAGCGCGGTCCTTGAGCGTCCGCTGGCAGAACCCGTGAATGGTGTAAATCGGGGCCTCATCAAAACCGCACAAGGCGTTTTGGAGCCGCGCTTCCATTTCCTTGGCTTCCCCGGCATGCCGCTCAACCAGAGCCTGCAGAAACGGGATATCGCTCGAACCCGACTCGAAAGCCTGAAGTGCATCGGCCAGGGTTTGTCGAATGCGATGGCGCAGCTCCTCGGTCGCCGCTTCGGTGTACGTCACCACCAGTATCTCGCGCACCGAGAGGTTCTCCTCCAGAATCAGCCGGATGAACAGGGCCGTGATGGCGTAGGTTTTGCCGGTCCCGGCGCTGGCCTCGATGAGGCTCGCGCCACGGGCCAAAGCTGTCTCCGTCAGATGAAATGCCTGGGGCGCGCTCATAATTCGGTCTCCTCGGCGCATGCAAAAAACGGATCAAACACCGTCCGGGCGCACTCCTCGAAATCATCATCGAGGACGTCGCCGTCTTTGAAAAAGAGCGTGAAATAAGCGTCTTCACACTCGCCCGGCGTGCCGAAATCGTTCCCGTTCCATTTCTCCTGCGCAAAATCCATCGGCTGCCTGACGGTTTTACCCGCCTTGCCATTGCGCACTTTGAAATCCGCCTTGGCGAAGGCGTAAGAGCTTTCCGGGAAAAACTTTAAAGGCTGCGAAAGGCCCGTCCAGTAAAGCTGCAGGAGCTGCTCCAGCTCGAGCAACGGTTCGGCGACCGGAGAAATGTTCCAAAGGGACTTTGTCCCAAGCACCACCGTCGTTGCAGGCCGTTCTCTGCGTTCGATCGCATTCCAAAGGAGGTGCTCCACCCAGGCACGCAAAAGGTCTTTGGGCTTGATCGTGGCCGGGCGGTAGAAGAGGAGGCCCGCAGGCGTAATCCGGCTGAAATGGCCGGAGATCAGGAAATCGCCGACCTCCAGGTCGAATGAAACCGGCGGATCGAAGTTCTTGGGCTTGTACGGCTGAAGCTGCCCGAAGAACGCTTCGACATCCCGGCCCAGTTGCGCGTAGTGGATATCGCCCGCGATGCCGGCCGGCAGCCGGCCTGAGGCCCGAATCAGTTGCCGCGAGTCCTGAATCCGCAGGTCGGCCAATCTCAGTTCCAGCAATTCCTCCTTGAGCAGGTAACCGTCCAGGCTGTCGATCGCAAAGGGTTCGCGTTCCTCCAGCGCGGCGCCGGCTGAAAGCAGCCGAATCCCCAGCCGTTGTGTGGCCAAAAACCTGGCCGGGTGGCGGAGGAATTCCGCCAAGGTTTGCAGGCTTAGACGCCGCCGCTCGGGTTCCGGTTCGGCCAGGGGGCTGGAGATGAACGGGGCCGGGGCGGCGCGCGCCGGCTGAATAGCCTGGCTGGCCCGCAGGTTCTCCTTCGAGTAGCTGAAGAGCCGGCCTCCCCTGAAATAGGCGCTGCTGAAAGCCTGCAGGCGGTGCTGGGTGAGGATATGGTCGGCAATCACATCTTGGCCGGGCAATTCAAATCCCTGCTCGATGTAATCCATCAATTCGCTGACCAGGACCGAAGGAGGCGATTCGCTGTTATCCCGGATGGACTGCCCGACGTAGCTGAGGTAAAGCCGTTCGCGGGCCGAAAGCAGGGTCTCAAGGAACAGGTAGCGGTCGTCCTCGCGGCTGGATCGATCGCCCAGGCGCGGCGCCTGCTCCATGAGATCGAAGCTCAGCCGGGCCGAAGCGCGAGGGAAGGCGCGGTCGTTCATCCCGAGGAGGCAGATGATTTTCGCCGGAATGCTCCGCATGGGCTTCAGTGCGCAGAAGGTGATGCCGCCGGTGAGGTAGCCGGCACCAAACCGGTCTTCGGAAAGGTCCCGGTTGAGCTGCTCCAGGATCACTGCCAGCTCGACCGGTTGGTCAAAACCGGACCGCTCGGATGCACGGGCCAGCTTTTCAAGGCACGCGCGCAGGACCTGCACTTCCGATTCCTCATCTTCTCCAGCCTCAAAGAAATTCTTGAGCACCCCCTGGAGCGCAGTCACCCACTCATCCGGCCGGCGGGGCTTCTCCAGGGCTTTCAAGGTGTCGAACAGTCGTTCCAGGAATTCGACGAGGTTCCCCAGGATGTCCGCCGCGCCCCCTTCGATGTCGTCGTAAGGCAGAATGTCGTGGAAGAGCTTTTCGCCATGCGCGGCCATGGCGTAACCCAGCAGCAGCCGGTCCAGGCCGTGCTGCCAGCTATTCTCGGGCCAGGCCGGCAACCCCAGCGCGGCTCTTTGCTGCCGATCCTGGCCCCATCGGATGCGCACCTCTTCCACCCAGTGGCGAATGAGTTCAAGGTCCGCTTCCTCAATCCCGAACTTCTTCCGGACAGGCTCTGATTCCAAAAGCCCCAGCACGCTGCTCACCCCGAGGCGCGAGCCCGCCAGGTTGAGGATGCCGAGGAAAGTTTCAATCAGATGGCTCTGGGTCCGCGCCGTCCGGTCGGCCAGGCTGAACGGAATCCGGAGCTGATCCTGTTCGGGAGAGTCAAAGACGGCGTGGATGAAGGGGGCATAAAGCTCAATGTCGGGAATCATGACCAGGATATCCCGCGGGGCGAGTTTCGAGTCGCCTTCGAACCAAGCCAGCAGGTGATCGTAAAGCACCTCCAACTCCCGCAGCGGACTGTGACACGAATGGACCTGAACCGAGGTGTCGCCGGCCGAAATGATTTTTTTCGCCACCTCGTCTTTTCCCCGGTCGCGCAAGTTGAGGATGTCGGACTGGATACAGGTCAACACGGTCTGCTCGCCAGGATCAAAAAACAGAGACGAGTCGGTTTCCTGCCATTCACCCGTATCCTGCACCAAGTGCAGAAAATCCCGGCCCAGTTGCCCCATCGACGCCAGCAGGCGGTTGCCTTGCTCCAGGTGCAGTTCGGCCGCCGCAGAAGCCCCTTTGCCGCGTTTCTTCAGGGCCTTTTCCTGCTCCCGCCCCGAACAGATGTAGCCCCAGAACTCCCGGCAGGGCTCCAGCAGAAAGAGGTTCACCTGGACGTTTCTCGACAGGGCGGCAAACGTGCACATGTAAAAAGGCGGCAAGGCCGATATGCCGAAGATCGAGATTCGCTCGGGCAAGCCCGCCGCCTGCGCACCGACGCCGTCAAGATGAGCCAGGAACCGGGCCTGGAGCGCGGCCGGGTGCTGCTGGCTGAAGAGCGTGCTGACTTCGCGCCAGAGCTTGGCCTGCCAATGGTCTTCGCGCCCTTGCTCCCAGGCCAGGATCAGCTCGGGCCGGAAAACGAGGTATTGGTCAAACAGGTAGGCAATTCGCTCCGCCAGTTGAGAGAGCTTGCGGCTGTCTTTCCCCGGCGAAAGGTAGTTATGCAGCCCTTCAAATCCAGGCTCGCCCAGCAGCAGCGGCAGCTCCTTCATGACCCTCCAGACCAGCACCTCCGGGTCGTAGAGCATCTCGGCGGGCAACTCCGGCAGCACCGCCCGGAATGCGGCGTAGCTGATGGCGCGAGGGAACGGGCAATCGCAGTTGCTGCAGATTCCGTGATGCTGAGCCAGTTGGAGCTTGAGCCAGCGGGCCATGCCCTGGCTCTGCACCACCACCAACTCGGGTGCGAGCGCCGACCGCAGGGGCTCTTGGATGGACTTTGCCAGGCTCTGAGCCAGGACTTCCAAACGGTTGCTGGTGTACAGGCTTAACATGTCAGTTTAGGGCCTGGTGAGGATGAGAGCGCGAATCTGGCCGGTCAAGATAGTCCCCCTAATTGAAGATGAATCGGCGGCGCACCAGCTCCTGCTGATCGATTGCCTTCTTGGTGTTCGATCCGGACTTGCCCTTTTTATCGCGCTCGACCGTCGCCAGCGCCTTGGCCGGGGAGGTCCCCGCATAGATCACGGACATGATGGCCGGCAGGAACCGGTCCATGCAGGCCAAATTGAACATCACCACGTTGTTCAGGAGCTCGGGGTCGAGAGCGCCTTGCGCGAAGGGCAGCGTGGTCTTGAAATGAATTCGGCCTGAGTCACAATCCATATCGAAACACCCCACCATCATCCCGAAGTTGATGCGGGAGAGCAGTTCGGCACACGCCCCCCGCCTTTGGGCGGGGCATTTCTGGGGAAAGAAGGAGAACATCAGGAAGGCAGAGTCGTCCTCCGATGCGCCTGCCATCACTTGCCAGTCGCCGTTTTCGCCCTGAATGCCCAGGCGCACGAGGTCGTTTTCTTCGTCGACCTCGAATTTCCAATCTTTAGCCCGAAATAGCTCAACAACCTGTTCCAAAGCCTCTGGCATATAGATTTCCTTTCCTGAAGGGACCTGCCCAAGCCGGCATTATCCCCAAAAGCCGCGCTCACCATCGCACACTTGGTATGACAACGGCTGACACACCCTCGAAAAAGGCCCAAGAAGTTTTCCGAGCCGCTTGTGGTTGGCGGAGGCCTTGCCGGTTCCCATGGAGTCGCCAGATTCAATTTGCATTCCAACCCAAAACGTTTCATCAGCGGCACTTTTCGCTGAAACGCTGAACCCGTGGCTGAAGAGAATTCCTGCCAGTTTCGTTCGATAGGAACCGGGTGTGACTGCGGTTGTCATACCCGCTCCGGCAGTTTGGGCGCATGAGAATCAGGCATCTATTTCCGGACATCGGCAACGACGGCGAAGTGATTGCATTCTTCGGCGATGCGCGACTGGTCAAAACGCTCGACTGCAAGTACGAACTGCGTGGCGACTCAAACGCGGATCGAGCTTCAGCGCAGGAGTGGATATCGATGTTCATGCACGAGGGCCTTGTGGTTCCAACCAGGGCAGAATCGACGATGTCCAGGAAATGAGGGCGAGCATTTTCCCGTCAGCTCTGCCAGAAAAGGTCCATGGCGAAATGGGTCTACAACCGGCCGTTGGACTGCTGCGACGAAACGGAGCTGCGCGTGGCGAAGCTCCTGGCCGTGCAGGGCCACGACAGCCGCGGCCACGATGCCCGCGACGGTGTCATTGTCTCGTGTAACATTCACCGCGCGGATAGGGAGGGCCGACGGGGGTGAAACGCGGACAGGCGCAAGTTCCATTGCTAAGGGCAACTGGAAGCCTCCCGTTGCTTTGGCGCTTCGGACTTTAGCACGGCGGACAAAAGTGCGATGCTTTCCGGGCGATGAACATGGACGAATACAGACAGCAGGTTGGCCAGATTCCCTACGGCAAACGGCTACCAACGGCGCTGTACGTGCACCGAGAGGGCTTGGCGGCTCTGGGGGGGACCCTCGGTGCGGTACTGGACCAGGTGGTTGTGCGATACCAAGTCGGGGCAGAATTCAACCTCGTAAAGTTCAGAACGGACG
Organism: Verrucomicrobia bacterium ADurb.Bin006; assembly: GCA_002071485.1. Classification (GTDB taxonomy): domain Bacteria; phylum Verrucomicrobiota; class Verrucomicrobiia; order Limisphaerales; family J093; genus MWFF01. Next base: position 10,724 of record MWFF01000032.1, read on the forward strand.
AGTTGAAGTTGTCGTTTCTTGCTTATCCCGAATTCGAGTCCGACCCGCACCCGGCGTTGAGGCACGCCATCGCAATTGACCTAGCTACCGGAAAGGCACGACACACGGACTATGCGAGTAACGCCAATCCGCCGATTCTCCATCGGAAGGAGATGTTCTTGCAGGCGGGCCATCCTCTCAGGGCGAGTTTTGAGGCGCTGACGCGGGCCGAAGAAGCGGCTGGGCTGTACGAGAATACGGCGACAATCGGTTTCAAACTCAACTGGGAGAAGCTGCTCAGGGAGAAGGGGCTGGTGATTAAAAGACACAGGTTGGAAAAGGCAGAAGGCGAGGGGCTAAATGCTGAAGTGGAACCAAACACTACAGAAGGCAACGAAGAAAACAAAGAGGCGCGGACGGAGGCTGGCGTGGTGGTGGAGCGGCATAAGACGGCGATAACGCGTTACGATTTGTCGAAGCCGGTGAAGACGCTGTTGGAGTATGGGATGTTGAAGCCAGGGATGACATTTTTCGATTACGGTTGCGGGCAAGGGAGTGATGTCCGCGGTTTGAGGGCCCTGGGGCACGAGGCGGAGGGATGGGACCCGGTACACCAGCCCGAGGTGGCGAAGCGGGGGGCGGATGTCGTTAATCTCGGCTACGTGCTGAATGTGATCGAGGACGCAGCTGAACGGGTCGAGGCGTTGGTGGACGCGCACCGGCATGCGAGGCGGTTGCTGGTGGTGTCAGCGCTCATAACGGAGACGGTGGAGACGGGGCGGGCGGCACGGTTTGGCGACGGGATCCTGACGCGGCGGAACACGTTCCAGAAGCACTTTGAGCAACAGGAATTGCAGCAGTACATCGAGGATGCCCTGGACACGACGGCGGTGCCGGTGGCGCTTGGGATTTTCTATGTGTTCCGTGATCCGGCTGACATGCAGGATTTCTTGTCGGCGCGGAGCCGGCGGGCGATTGACTGAGCGCAGATTAGTGCGCGGCTCGGGTTGGGCGGCCCGCAGAGCCTGTGGAAGGCGCTCTATGAGGAGCACAAGGAATTGCTGAACGGGTTCGGGAAGCTGGCGTTGGAATTGGGGCGTTTTCCGGAGGCGGCGGAGTATGAGCCGCTGCCGACGCTTTGCGAGCGGCTTGGGTCGGCGAAGCGGGCGCTGCGGGCTTTTGTCCAGGGTGGCGGGGCGGAAGGATTGAGTTGGGATGAGGTTCGGGTCCGGTTTGGCATCGGGCAGCCGCCGAAGCGGAAGTGGGAAGCTTTGTATGAGCAGCATCGCGAATTGTTGGACCGTTTTTGGAACCGGATGCTGCAATTGGGGCGGTTACCAGAGCCGGAAGAATTTGCGCAGACCGGGGAGTTGCGAGAAAAAATCGGATCGCCAAAGCAGGCTCTCCGAATGTTCATCCAGAAAGGCGGCGCGGAAGACATGCGGCAAGCGGTGGAGAATCGGAAGCGCGACCTGCTGGTTTATGTGGCGTTGGCGAACCTGCGGAAGCGCGTGCCCTTCGGGCATTTGTCGCAGGCTCTAAGGTGGGATATCCGCGAATTCTTCGGCAATTACACACGGGCGTTAGAAAAGGGAATCGAGCTGCTATACGCCGCGGGCGACACCGGGGAAATCGAACTGGCGTGTGAAGATTTGAAGCTGGGCTGGCAGGATGAACAGGCGCTTTACCTGCATCGCAGCCTGCTGCCGGAATTACCACCGGTGCTGCGTGCGTATGTGGGGTGCGCGACAGCGCTATTCGGCGACGTGTCGCAAGCGGATGTCATCAAGCTGCACAAAGCATCGGGTAAGGCGACATTCCTGGTGTATGACGATTTCGAAGGGAAGGCGCTTCCGGAGTTACGTTACCGTATCAAGGTGAATCTGCGGACACGATGGGTGCAGGTGTTCGACCACAGCCAGGACGGACAACTGCTCTACTTCAAGGAGCGGTTTGTGGGGGCGAAGCATCCGCGGAGAGCGGAGATGGAAGCGTTCAGCGTGAAACTGCGGAAGTTGGGATTCAATGAGGCGCCCATAGGTCGTGGTCCGCTGCGTTTAGAACTGGACGCATTGCTGTCCGCAAAAGGGCTCCTTGAGTTGGGTGTTTGCGGTTGATACTGGTGAGCGGTTGGAGACGGACCAAATCATCTGACTAGGGTTCCCCCATACTGACTGAGTTTTCAGGGTAGATCTTCAATGTTTACAGGGGTTCTATGGTAGTAATGTGTTGTCTCTAATAGTTGCATATTATTCTTGCCCTCCGCCCTGCAATCCGTCAATCTGCCCTCGACATGTTCATCAAACGCAACCGCGCGCGGTTGGCAGGCAAGACCTACGAGTCCATTCTGCTGGTCCAAGGCAAGCGGGTCCCCGCCAAGCGCCCGCCGGGCCGGCCACGGGCGGACAGTGCGCCGCCCAAGTCGGTCGTGGTCCATGAAACCTTAGCCAATCTCTCGCGCCTACCGGCCAAGCTCATC
>MWFF01000033.1 GCA_002071485.1 Verrucomicrobia bacterium ADurb.Bin006
ACGCCCTCAGGCCCCAGTGCCCCGGTCCATTTTCAAACCGCCCGTATTGGGCCATGTTCCCACCGCCGCGCACAGCCGACACCATCGGAAGCTGACATCAAAATCACTCATGACCTCATTCGAGCAGGCCAACTTCTCAAAATCGAAGTGCTCGATCACGTCATCCTCGGACATTCCACCCACACCAGTCTACGATCCCTTGGGTATTTTTATAGCTAGCCGATCTCAGCTTCCGAAAACATCGGAGGCCATTTTTCATCGGCCGGGATTGTGCATCCCACTGCTCCCATGAGGATCTCTTCTCGGCGACAGTCGCCGGATCACTTCAAGATGCCCACCAGGAAGTTGGCCAGCCGGCGGTGTTGTTCATTCATGTTTCGGTCCAACCCACACTCTGAGGCCATCTCGCCAAACTGAGCTTCCCAACTGGGCAGGGGTGGCGGCAGTTCCGACGGCACATCATGTGTGCGGCGGCGCCGAAATGTCGCCTGGATGTTCTCCGCAAGCCGCGACTGCTCGATTGTCCCCGAGTCAAGCAAGAGAACCATATCCACCAAGTCTTTTACGCGCGTATTCGGACGTCCGGCGCGGGGTAGCGTATAGGCATGCAGTTTCTCCGCGAACTGTTCCTCGCGGGAAATGGCGGGCAGCTTCACCGCTGGAATGCCAGCAAAGCCGAACCAGTCCTGTCCTTCCAACCATTCGAACGGCTCGCGGAGCACATCGCCCGCGCTGACATCCAAATGGAAAGTGACAAATCGCCTCCCCGCCATCCGAGCGTCGACAGGGAATCGAGAGCCGCCGTAGGGTGCGGCGTCGAGGTCGAGCGTCGGTTCTCCAATTGCGAAGGCGAACCCGTCTCCCAAGTCCACGTCCGAAACCTGAGTTAGCAATTCTCGCATTGCCACGGAATCCCAGTCCGTCGCACCCTGGGGCAGCTTTCGTAGCGCGAGGTCGATGTCGCGTGTTGTGCGAGCCGACTGGATGCGAAGCTCCATGGCGTAACCGCCCTTGAGCAGCCACGGCGAATCGGCCTGACGAAAGAGCCGGCACAACAGACGGTCAAACGCCACCTGGCGACGCAGCCGTTGAAGATCAAGTCCTTGCTCCTTTGCCATAACGCTGAGCCTTCCTTCCAACGCGGCCCGAAGCGCCGCAGCGGTTGCGTATCGACGTTTCATTGGCTGTAACGCTCCAGCAGCCGGACGAACCATTCTGGATGGTCGCCTCTTCGTCTCAGATCCAGCACCTGCTGCCGGGTGACTACGCCGCGCTTCGTTCCTTCTCGCAGCGCCTGTTCCGCGAACTCCTGCTTCCCTGCCGCCGCTACGTCGGCTACCGCGCGGAGCGCCTTGGTCACGGCGAATCCCTGACGTTGCTCAATCTCGGCGCTGTCCAGACGAGCGCGGTGCAGCACTAGCACTTTGGGTGTGGCCGCGCTGCGACGAAAGCTCGGCGGGACCGTCATGTGGAGTTTGGCCGGATTGGCATCCGACAGTTCGTGGATGCTCAGTGCCGATTCATGAGAGTAAACGCCTACAGGCTCGCCAGCTCGATTGCGTGACCAGAGCGAATAAATCACGTATTGTTCCTCCATGGAGCGGGGAAAACGCGCCAGTCGGTAGATCCCATGTTCAACACGAAGCCAGTTACCTGCCTTGACGTGATGGGCCTGGCTGCCAAGTAGATAACCGGCATCAGCGGCCTGTTTGGCGGTGAAGTAGCCTTGTTGCTGTTCGATGATCTCGAACAGTGAGTCGCCCGCGGATGATTTCCGGTCTGCCACGCCACAAACATACAAGAGACTTGTATAAACATGCAAGACGGTTCTGGCCGAATGATGGGTTGGAGCATAATACCCCGGCTATTGTTCCCCTTTCTGGTGACCGCCGTCGGATTCGGCAAGATCCACAACGACGAGTTCGCGGACGAAAGGTTGCCCATCGGCCAGCAGGTTACGTTGGCTCGTGGGCAAACTCACCAAATACGAGAGTTTTATCCGCTGCATCGCGGTTTCGACGCGGCGTAGGGAATAGCCGTGCAGCAAAACCTCATGGGTCGCAAAGACCAAGCGGAGTGTTTGCTCCTTGCCGTCGCTCTTGAGTTCGGAGAAAGCGAACTGGTCGAACGGCAGCAGCAAGCTTTGTTCAGCCGATACTTCGATTTTGACCGCGCGAGCGTTCGGGTCGCTCGCCCAACATTCGGGTGATTTTGTGCTCATGGATTTCAATGGATTGATGACGACGACGAGAAAGTCTCAGCAGGCGAAAGGTGTCGGCGGCCCGTCGACCGAACCGCAGCAGATGCCCGTGCAGCCGATCCCATAGGCGAACACCGCGGCGAGGCGCGATTCCAGGCGCGAGGTCCAACGCCAAAGGCCTGTGGCTAGATCGGGTCACGTTCTCACGCAACTGTTCCTTGTCAGGGGTGAAGATACGGATGCCGCGTCGCCCCCGCGAGATGGTCACATACCATTGCTGCGCACTTGTGGCGGCCTTGATGGTCGAGTCCGAGAACAACACGTAGTCCACCGTCTTGCCTTGCGACCCGTATGATGTAACGGCGTAGCCGGCCAGGAATTCTCGGAATTCCCTGTCCAGCACCCGACCATCCGTGAGTTCAATGCCGCCATCGGTGCCGACTGATTTCACCGTCACCAGCTCGCCATTGGTGGCCCGCCCGCCGGATGCCAGCTTGCGGTTGGCTTTCAGGTGCAGCCGATCTCCAGCAGCAACGGCCACTTCGCGTGGCAGGCAGACCGAGATTCGGTCGAGCATCTTATTTGAAACAGTGACAAAACGTCCGCCAACCTCGACCAACACCCCCGCCTTGACGATGCCAGCCAACTTGCCTTTCGCGCCCGGTTCGGCCTGTCTGATCTTCTGGTTGAAGACCACGACCGCATCTTCCGGATAGAACCGTTCGTCACGCTTCTGCGCGGTCGTGAGGTCCAGCCTATCCAGCGCCTGAACCACGGTATCATTCACCCCCAGCAGTCCCTTTTCTTTCAGCGCATCGCGAACGCGCGAATTGACTCGGTGGACCTCCGCCCAGGTCTGCGAGACCACCACGGCCGACACGTCTCGCTCGGTGAGTTGGAGGTATTCGTCGGCAAGCCTTTCGGCTTGATCCGCCAGGCCGCAGGCCACCACCGCGCCCATCTTATCGAGGCGACCGAATGACTCGCCCACCTTGCCCGCCGCCGCCGATTCGACTGCTTTCCGATATGCCCGAATCCGGTCACGCTCCTCGTCGTCCCGCCCCAACGCCGGATCTTGCCGGCGAATCCTGTGCAGTTCGACGGGTTTAACGCCGGAATGGCGCTCGATGGCGAGCAAAGCGTCCGATGCCTCGACAGCCCCATGCTGTCGGGTGTCACCGGAGAGGATTACCCGCGCGTTTTGTTCGCGAGCGAAACGCAGGAGTTCGAGCATCTGCCGTCCACCAATCTGCCCCGCCTCATCCACGACTACGACCGCCCCTGTGGCGAGTTCGCCCTTGAGGAGGAAATTCGCGACTGTTGACGGTGACGGCAGTCCCGCCTTTTCCATGTCCACGACCTGCTGACGCTGCGGGGCGAGGACAACGACGCACCGGCCAGACTCTCGGAGTTGTTCGACCAACTCACGCAGGACGTAGCTTTTGCCCGTGCCCGCGCCGCCACGAAACACGGAAACCGCATTCGTTGAGGCCAAGAGAGCATCGAGCGCCTTGCGTTGCTCATCCTCCAATGTCGCCTTCACTGGTCGCGGATTGGCCACCAGCGGATGGCAGGCGGCAACGCCATCTTTCGCGGTCTGGACAAGGTCCCATTCGCGAAGCAGGACGTCGCGCAAGGTCACTTCACCTGGGCGCTCTCTATCCCGGATGTAGCCGCGCTGCCGCGTAAACTCAGTCAATTCGCCCACCGAGAAGCCCCCGCCTCGTGCTCGACCGAGCGCCTCCTGCCACACCTGGCACTCCAAGACCACCGAGTTTCGGTCGAACAGATGCTCCTCTGCCCAATGCACGGCTTCCGCCAAGGACATGCGCTTTTCATCCGATGGACTTTGCGTGGACTGATTGCGGAGACGGCTGATTGCCTGACGCTCATCTCGCGTCATCTGCGACTCCCATAGTTGGAGCAATTCGGCTTGGCTCAAATCTCGCTGCTTGCGTGCGCGCTCGGCTGTCGCAATCAGCCGCCGAGCCGCCATCAAGTCTCCAGCCGCGATTCCCGGCTTTTCCTCCAGCAGCTTGGCCAGCGTCTGGTCAATCTCCGCGTGCCGTTTTGAGAAACGCTCGCACAGTTCGTCCGAAACCCCGTCGATCTGGAAGTCGCCACGCGCCCGGTTGCGAATTCGGTAGCCGAAGTTGCGCAACTCGCGAGCCAGCTCGTGGTAGTAGGCGTTTTCGGCGAATTTCCGGGCGTGCAGAAGTTCATAGTTTTGGATAGCCTTCCACCGATTCTCGACCGGATCGAAGGTCGCATTGAAAACGATGCAATGTGTGTGCAGGTGCGGGTCAAGGGCGCGGGATGTGTCGTGAGCGAACAGGGCTGCCGTGAAATTGCGTGTAAGCCGGTCGCTTTGTGCCCCGCTGGTCCGAATTCGGGTCGCGGCAAACGCCTCGAATTCCTTGACTGCCGCCTTTACGACTCGCGCATGGGCCTCAAGAATCCGCTCGTCTTTGCCAATGAATCCCGTCAGGGATACGGATTTCGGGGGAGAGAACGTGAAATCGTAGAAGATCCGCCGATTGGCCGCGTTCTCGCCGGCTTCAGTCCGCGTCGTGTTCAATCGCTGCGTCAGCGTCTCACCCGTGGCAGGATGTTGGTTTTCGCAAAGCCGTAAGAAATCATCGGCACGGACTCTCCCGGACAATCCGAGACGCTCCGCGCCCAACCCAGTCCATTCGCCGGCCACACGCTGCCCTTCGTTGTAGTAATCGCCGACGCAGAGGTGTTCCTCGAAGTATTCCCGCGCGTTCTTGAGGTTGTATTGCGTCTTTGCCGTGACCACGCACCGGACACTACACGGACTGTGCGCGCATCTTGTGTAACAGATACACCAGCCCGAAGCCGGCTTGTGCTGAACTGTCGGCATGAGCACAACCGCGACTCTGAAACCGGGAAACCAACTGTGGGGCATCTACTACACCGACCGTGAGTATGCCCGCGAGATGGGCGATCCACTCCGCACAGTTGTCGAAGCCCCCACCAAATTGGCTGCTGAGGAAACCGCCACCCGACTCGGCTTCAACGATCCCTGGGCGCATCCCGTAACGGCCGAGCAAGCACAGCAAGCACACTGGCTTCCTGAGAACCGACCGGCCCACCGGCAGGGGCTCGCCCACAAACCAACACGTGGCGTCCGCGTCTGATTATGCAAACACCGACCACAGCCCAAATCCGAACCGCTATTCAAGTGTTGAAGCGGTTCGGCGAACACATCAATCACAACGCCGCGAATGTCATCATTGACCTGCCGGAAACCCGATTCGGTGAGCATGTCGCCGCACGGGCCAAGGTGGTGAGCATCGAGCAGGTCACTCGAATTCAGACCGTGGCCGCGCAGTTGGAGAAGTGGCGCGACGATCTGCTGCAACAGAGGAGGCAGTGTGTTGCTCATCATGTTTAAGACAAGGCACGCGTTACCCCTTCTTGCCGAAGGTTTATGCGTCCGCGAAGGAGTCGCGATCAATACGCCAAGCAGCCACGCGATATGAATCAATCACGACCGCAGACGCGGCACATCCGCGAGCATGGACAGGCAACGGACAGGCCGCAGTGGCGACTGATCCATGTCCGCGCACAGTCCGCGGCCGCGTCCAGGACATGCCATCAGGCGCGGCAACAGTCAGTCCACAGCTCCGATAAAGACACGGCCTTGACTCGTTCTCAGACGACAACGGCAAGGGCTGCGAATCGTCCACAGACAGGCTGCAAGCTAGGATTTTCCGCGTCCGAAGCCTCGTCCCCAACCAGGCTTGGCCGAGAACTCAAACAGCCACAGGCCCGTCCAAGTCGCCGCATTGCAGTGGCTGCCACGCGGCCTAGCCATTTCCCGGTTCACGTCGGCAGCATTTAAGCCTATGTCCTCTTTTGATCCAGCCGCAGTCCGCAAAGCGGTCGAAGCATTCACCCCGCGCCGTCCACAGAAGTTCCAGGATTTGCTCCCAGCGAAGGATGTCATCGTCGAGTTGCGCCAGAAGCACGCGTCGTATCGGTCCATCGCTGATCTGCTCACGCAGCATTGCTTGCCGACGAGCAAAACAGCCATCGCGCAATTCTGCCATCAGGTGCTCGGCGAAAACGTCCGGCCACGAAAGCGGCCAGGGCGCAAGCGCCCGCCTGTTCCCACACCCACAAATGGCGAGGCGACAACACCGGAATCACCACCAGAAAGCAACGGTGGTTTGCCGCTTGAATCTGCCGCGAACGATCAAGGCAGCGAAGCAGCACAAACTCGCACCCGCGGTCCGCGCATCGCCCAAGTGCGGATGCTCAAACCTCAAACCACATGAAACGACTCGATTTGATTCTCAATGGCAAAGGCGGTATCGGCAAAAGCTTCTTTGCCGTGAACTTCGTCCAGTTCCTCAAAGACAAGGGTATCACGCACGTCGCGATTGATTCCGACAACGAGAACTCCACGCTGAAGCGATTTCACCCGGACACGCGATTCCTCGATTTGGACAATCGCCGGGAACTTGACGGGATTTTCACGGCACTTGAAAAGGCCAATCTCGTGGTCATGGATTGCCGCGCCGCGTCCACCGATCTGTTTATTGACTACTTCGCCGAGATTGACCTGCCCGCTGTGCTGTCCGCGATAGGCGCAGCCCTCACGCTCGTCATGCCGGTGAACCACGAGGCGGACAGCGTGGACCAGATTCAGCGGCTTGCCGACCAATTCGGAAAGCAATGCAGCTACCTTGTGGTTCGCAACGCCGCGCACAGCGACAGCTTCGCGTTGTTCGAATCGTCGGAGGTGCGCGCCCAACTCAAGGACACGCTTGGCGGGCGGGAAATTAGCATGACCCGGTTGCAGGATTGGCTGGTTGAAGCCCTCAACGCCGAAAGCCTGACCATTACCGCGGCCGTTAAGCACCCCGCGTTCAGCTTGTTGGATCGTCAACGCCTTCAGACGTGGCAGCGGAAGCTCTACTCCGAGATCGAATCCATCGCCGGGTTGTTGATGCCGGCAAAATGATACTATATGCCGAATACCGAACTACCTGACTTCGACGAGGAGTTCAGCGAGGCCATCACGGAGTGGCGAGCCAAGCATCGGCTGCAAGAAGACGACGCCGTGGTGCTCCTCGTCGAGTTGTTCCGAATTCATCAGCGGCACTGGGACGACATCCGTCGCCGGGAAATCCCGTCATTCGAGCAGTTCCGGGCGGACATTGGAAAGCTTGCGGACACCGCCCGGACGTTTCAGGGACAGGCAACAGCTTTCCTCGAACTCTTGCGAAGCCAGCCAGTGGATTATCGTGTCGCCAGTGTCACTCGTGCTGCTGCTGTCTTTGCGACGATTGCAGGATTTCTTGCCGGTTATCTCATCGGGAAAGCATGGCTATGAAATTCAACCTCATCCCTTTCGATCCAATCATGCCACCGTTGGATTTGTTCCTCGCATTACGTAATCCGAAATATTTCATGCTGACCGGCGGTATTGGACTGGCGTTGATCGCTGCGTTGCTCCTGCTCGCTCCCCGCAATCGCAAGCGTATCGTCGCCCGACTGGGCGGCCTGACATGGAAAAGGACACAATTCTGTCGAGGATGGCTTATTACCGGCGACACTGGATCGGGAAAAACCAGTTCCGGCATTAACCAATTGGCCCACCAGGTCTTCCAAAACGAGCCTACCTGGGGTGGTCTGTGCATTGATGAAAAGGGAGTTTACTGGGAAACGCTCACGGCTATGGCGAAGCACTACGGCCGTGAACGCGACCTCATCCAGTTGCGAATCCGCACCGAAGGCTCAGACCCGAATTGGATGCCAGAACACCGTTTCAACTTAACCGGCGACCGAAGCATCCCGTTCACGACCTACGCGAAGTTCATCGTGGACACCGCCACAAGTCTCGGCCAGGGCGGAGACAAGGGATTCTTCAAGAGCCAAGCGCAAACCCACATCGCCCATGCGCTCGAACTGCTCTATGAGCTGAAACGACCGGTCACGTTGCGCGGGGTCTTCGAGTTGCTGTCAGACCGCGAAGTGCTCGAAGAAGAGATGGAGAACCTTGAATCCCTTCTCGAAACACCCCGCCGGGAGGCCGTTTACGCGCATTTCGCCAACCGCTTCCTCAACCAGCCCGATGAGCAAAGCGGCGGGGTCCGCGAAACCATTGGCAACTACCTACAATACTTCCTGACACCGGAGGTTGCCGAGGTCTTCTGCACCGAGGAAAGCACGTTCGATTTCGCGTCGATTGACCAAGGCAAGATCATCCTGACCACAATGCCGCAGAAGTTTCAGACCGAGCGGCGCTACATAAACACCTTCCTGAAGCTGCTGTACTACAACCACGCGCTGCGCCGCTTCGACAAACCCAAAGCCGACCGCGCCAAAAGCAATCTCCTCATCCTATGGGCCGACGAAGCGCAGCGATTCATGACGGCAAGCGAAGACGGCACAAGCGACTACAACTGCGTGGATGTGATCCGGGAAGCGGCTGCGACCATCGTTGCCGCCGCCCAAAGCACGACCTCATTCGTTCCCCCGCTTGGCAACGACAAATCGAAGGTCCTTACGCTCAACCTCCGCAACCGAATGATTTTCCGTGCCGCCGACGAGGCCGACGCCGTCCAAGCGGCTGATTTTCTGGGGAAGAAGCGCGTTGTAAAGCGCTCATGGGGTTTCAGCGCCGGCAAGCGCAACGTCAACTACTCCGAAACCGAGGAGCACAAAATCAAACCTCACAAGCTTCGCAGTTTGCGCGACCACCAGTGCGTCCTTGTCCACTGCGAACGCGGGTTTCGGCGCGTGACCCTCGCGCCACTCGAACCCGACGGCGCTGTAGCAAAGTGGTTCTCCTCCTGGCGGAGGAGCCTATAACTCATGCCGTCCTCGGGGGAGTCTGGATGACTCAAGGCCACCTGAATGCGAGCGCAACAGCCCCCGCACAGGGGTTCCATCAGGTTAGTCGTAGATTCGAGATTCTCACCTCTGATCTGAGCCGGCCTCGCGACTACGAAGGCGACGTTGGCGCTGCGGCTCCTGCGGCTTTGAGAAGCGCGGTTTTGCTTCGCATAACATGCACGACCGCGGGATTTACCGGGACATTCTCTCCAGTGAAATAGTCCACGAACCACCACGGCTGGCCGTCTGGAAGCTGGTCGCGGAAACATCCGGTCCAGTCGGAGGCCCAAAGGTCTGCGGTCTTGCGCACGGTGTGAACATAGGGGTTCCCACAGAGCATCTGCATGGCATAGGCCAATAGAGGCTCGTCATTGAACGTCAGATTCTGCCCCCGACAGAACTGCCAGAAGTCATAAGCCAGATTGAATACGGTCTCGACGGCGTCCCTATGAACGATGAACAGTCCACCGTTGACGTTGAAAATGGCTTTACTCCGCACTCCCTTGGTGCGCATTAATGTCGCAAACTGCTGGTTGGGACAGCCCCACCAGTCCGTCCGCTGATTCTGAGGCAAGCAAACGTCGCTCTCAAGAGCGATGTGAAGTGGCGAGCCTTGCAGCACCCTCAGCACGTCCCCGGGATGCCGAACGAAATAGGTATCGCTGTCCAGCCAAACGAAGTAGTCGTAATTCAATCTTCGTACCGCATCGCGCAAGAACGTAAGCTTGAAAAGGCATCCCCATTTCTCGACCTGCCCGACTTCGTGACAGATTGCCCCATTGATCGGACGGTCCGTCCAAATGTGGAAATGCCGGAACACGCCTGCTCGTCTCGCCGAGTCGACCACGGTCTGCGCCATCACGGCATACTCCCCGTCCACGACTGACCAGTAGCAGTATCGAGGCTTCATTGGAAGACTCCCAACCAGGTCTTCAGGTGCTCTTCGCGATTGCAGAGCTTGCTGACCGCATGCTTGCGACACCTGTGCGCCATCGAATTGCACAGCGCTCGGTCGTAGAAAAGCTCCTGCGCGCGCCGTTGGTAGTCGAGGAAATCCCCGCAAATGAAACCTGTCTCCCCATCCACGATAAGGTTCTCCAGGTGATGTCCAGAGGGCACGAGCGGAACCGCACCGGTCAACATGGCCTCCACCGTGGACCGGCCCCAGGACTCCGTGAAATTGTGGCCCAAGGGATAAACGAACAGATCGAGGCTCTGCAGGAATTCAACGGCGGGCTCCTGTTCGGCCTTCAGCATATCCCAACGTTCGTCAAAACGGTGCCACCGATACTTCTGGCGCAGCTTTTCGTCCCACGCCATCACTCGAAACCGCACTTCCGGCAGTTCGAGGCACTCGTAAAATACAGGGAAATCTTCCGGATACTTCACCAGATCAGCACGAGAGAGGCGGCCGATAGTGAACATCTCGTTCTGCCGTATCTTGAACGGAAAGAACGAGGGATCGATGTAATTTCCGGTGATCATCCCCGGCAGGTTGCCGTACGCGGGCGAAAGCACCTTCTTTTGCAGTTCTGAAGTGTAAAGAACTCTGTCGATTAGGCCTTCCTGTACCGCTTCCAATTCGCCCTGGTGGTGCCACATCATTTCGCTGGACCAGATGAGCGTCAACCCTCGCTCCTTCGCTCGGTGCGCGATACGGTGCGAGAAGAAGCACTGGTTCGACATCGAGAGAGCAAAGCCGCTCAGCTTGGTCGGTAACTGATCGAGTGGGCCGTACTTGATTGACAGGTTATCGAGGAACCGAGTCCAGGTTTTGTTGCGCAGATGACGGTTTTCGTTGGGAATGACCGTAATCTCGCAATGTTCGTGCAACAGGACCAGCAAGTGCGCCAGCTTCGTGTCCGCCCCGCCCACGAAGGAGGGCCAGCCGAAGATAAACAGCCTGGGTTTGACTTGGGTCTGCATGGCGTCATCAAAACGTCACTTGCCAAGGGGCGCGTGCAGGTTAAGTTGTTGCGCCTAAACTTGAAAAGTCAATTGCGTCATTCCGGCCGGTTTGTGGCGGGCGCAATGGAAGCGTCCTGTGGGCTGCGGTGTGCTTCCGGCTGAGGGAGGGAGGAGGGAACTGGCCGTCTATCCGGCCGAAGGAAACCAAAATCTATGGCCTACCCCAATTACTACTACGCGTCGTCTTCGAGCACGAGCAGTTCCTCCAGTCCGAGCAGTTGTCCGGCCGATGAGGGCGGTGATGCTGGTGGCGGTGTCGAGGGGGCGTTCAGCGCGCCGATCCAGCCAGCCAGCGCCGGGGCCTCGGGATTTCGGGGCAGTTCCAGCTCGACCAGTTCGACCAGTTCGTCCAGTGAGAGTTGCGAAGCCGAAGGTGGAGGAGAGCAGACGGCGTATTCGGCTTTTCCGCTGCGGTATGCCAACGGCGAGATTCGGCAGGTGACGCCGGGACTCAAATCCCAGGGCTACGGGTTGGGTTGGGGGCACACGCTGAGCTATTCCAATCAACTGCTGGCCGACAGCACGCCGGGGGTCAACGGCTTTCGCTGGTTCGTGAAGGAACTGCCGCAATTGGGCAAGGACGCCAGCGGGAATATCGCGGTGATCGGGATCATCAATGACGCCATCTGGTTCAACAAGAGCGGCAGCGTCTATGTGGCCCGGTTTTTCAGTCCCGAGACGCTGAGCGAGTCGGGGACCGGAAGCAGCAACGAGTTCACGTTTACGGATGCGCAGGGACAGGTGACGAAGTTTTTCGGTTTTGACGCGGCCATTCCGGCGGCCAAGCAAGGCCAGTTGAAGAGCTTCACCGACGCCTACGGCCACACCTACACGCCGACTTATGATGGGAACAACCGGGTGACGGTGTTGAGCATGGGGTCCTCGCCGGGGATCAGCTACAACTACGAGTATTACACCTCCGGGCTCAACAGCGGTCGCCTGCAATACGTGACGCTCAAGCGGGGCACGACCAACGTGCGGCGGATCAGTTACACCTACCACGAGACGGGGACCGGCAACGGGCTGACGGGGGACTTAAAGCAGGCGCTGTTGCAGGAGTGGAATGGCTCGGCGTGGGACGACATGCACAAAAACTACTTTCGCTACCACACCGCCGACGGGAGTGGGGGCATTGTGCACGGGCTCAAGTACGTGGTGGGACCGGAAGGGTGCGCGCGGATGGCGGCAGCCGGGATGACCGATCCGGACGCCGAAGCTGATACGACGCTGAACAACTACGCCGATCACCAGTTCGAATACGATGATGGGACCAACAAGCGGGTGACGACGGAGATCGTTAATGGGCAGGGCAGCGTCAACGACGCAGGGTCCAGTTCCACGGCCTCCCGGAGCACCTATGGCTACACTTACGCGACCAGCGCGCATGCGGACGGATTCAACAACTGGAAGAAGAAGACGATGGAGACACGGCCCGACGGCCATAAGCTCACGGTCTATTGCAACTACGCCGGGCAGCCGATCCTGAAGGTGCTGGAGGAGTATAGCGGCGGCAGTCCGACCGGTAACAAATGGTACGAGTACTTCAAGTATGACGGACAGGGACGGGTGATCCAGCGTGGGACTTCCGAAGCGGTCGCCAGCTATTCGGAAGCGTCGCCGGGCCTGGTGACGCTCAACAGCAGTGTGGGACTGATCCGCGTGTACGAATACTACCCGGCCCAATCGAGTTCCATCACCGGCGAGGCTCCCAGCCGGCTGCGCTACGAGAAGGTCAAGCAAGGCAACACCGGCACGGAGATCAAGGTCCGTGAATGGCAGTACACGACCCGGACCGCGGGCGGCAAGACCGTCTATCCGGTGTGGAAGCGGATCGAGTATCGGAGCGACTCGGGCGGAGGAAGCGACCCGGCGACCACGACCTTTGCGCAAACGTGGTTCACCAACACGGTCCAAATGGACCAGCAAACAACGACCTGGCCGACGGTGACCATGGCCCAACATGGCTCCAATACCGCCGAGAGCCGGGTGGAGCGGTTTGACGAGTATGGACGGGTGATCTGGCTCAAGGACGAGCGGGGGTTCCTGACCCGTCTCAAGTACGATGATGCTTCGGGTGGGTTGATCCAGCGGATTGATGACGTGAACGTGAGCCTGATCTCCGATTCCCCGCCGGTGCCATCGGGGTGGACCACGCCGACCGGCGGCGGGCTGCACTTGATCAGCGATTACACGGTGGACAACTTGGGGCGACCCACGCAGGAGTTGGGGCCGCAGCACCAGATCTCGCTGAGTGGAGTGGCCACCAACGTGCGGCGGGCGCAATGGACGATCTACAAATGCGCCTCGGAGATCCGCAGCGGCTCGGGTTATTTCAACGTGGGCACCAGCGCGTACACGCTGATTGAACCCATCACCCTCACCAAGCTGGACGGCAGCATGCGGCCCACCGACATCATCGTCACCAAGCGTGATCCGGTGGTAAGCGGTCCGTTGACGGCGACGGAGGACCTCGCCACCCAGAGCCGCTGGGTGCGCTGGAGCAAGAGCGTCTTTGTCAACAACCAGCGTTTGCCCAATGCGCAGCGGCGATACTTCAGCATCCCGACCACCGGCGAGGGCACCGCGACCGATAACTACAACCTGACGGTTTATGGTTTTGACAGCGTAAGCCGGCCGCTACGGACCAGGACGCCAGGAGGAACGATCACCCGGCTGGTGTACCACACCCCCGGTTGGGTGAAAGAACGGTGGGTCGGGACCGATGACACCGGGGCCACCGAGGCCAATCCCGGAGGCAGCGGTGCGCCCAACAACATGGTGAAAGTCGAGGCGTATGTGTACGACGCCGGCGCTGCGGCCAAGAACGGGAACCTGACACAGATGACCCGTTGGGAAAATGCCTCGACCACGCGTGTCACCAACTACGGCTACGACTTCCGCAATCGCCGGACCAGCCTGACCGGGGAGGTCAACACCAAGGATCTCTATACTTACGACAACTTGGACCGGATCACGCAAGTAGATCGTAAGAACGGGGCGACAGATGTTCTCATTGGCCGGCAGACGGTCAATTATGACTACCGGGATCGGGTTTATCAGCGGCTCACCTACGCGGTGAACCCGAGCACGGGCGCAGTCGGCAACAGTCTCAAGGACGACTTCTGGTATGACCCGAGCGGCAATCTTATGTTGTACACTGCCCCGGGGACCGGCGCGCTCAACAAAGCCAACTATGACGGCGTGGGCCAGGTCAAGAAGCGCTACGTGACCTGGAATGCCACGGCGCCGACTTACGCCACCGCCAGTGTCGTCACCAACGACACGGTAATGCGGCAGGAGGAGTTTACCTACGATGCCGCCAGCAACGTCATTCAGCAGACCAGCCGCGAACGGTTCCACAACGCGACCGGCACGGGGGAGCTACAGACACCCAGCACCGAGCCCAAAGCGCGGATCAGCTACGTGGCCCTTTATCCGGACGCGCTCGGTCGCGAGCAAGCCTCGGCCGATTACGGCACCAACGCGGCGGCGGCGTTCAGCCGTCCGGCCACGATCCCGGCCCGCTCGGACACGGTGCTGATCAACTCGACGGCTTACAACACGGCGGGCGAAGCTTACCAGACCACCGACCCGAAAGGGGTGGTCACCGAATCGACCTTTGATCATGCCGGCCGGCTCACCGGGAAGGTAGAGGACGTGGGCGGGCTCGCGCGCGAGACCCAGTACGCCTACAACGCCGACGGACGTCTGCAAACCCTTACGGCCAAGAACTCGGTCACGGGCGACCAGTTGACCCAATACTTCTACGGCGCGACGCTCACCGAATCGGCGGTCGCGAGCAACGAGCTGCTGCGCGCCGTCATCTATCCCGATTCGACGGACACCGATCCGAGCGGCACCGACCAGGTGAAGTTTGAGTATAACCGGCTGGGGGAGGCGACCAAGAAGACGCTGCCCAAGCATACCGGCGAGGCGACCGCGACGGTCCACGAGTACGTCTATGACAAGCTGGGACGGCTGCTGCATGACCGGGTCACGGCCTTTGGCGTGGGCATCGACCAGACGGTCAAGCGGATCACCCGCAGTTACGAGATCCGCGGGATGCTGGAAAAGATCAGCAGCTACGACAACGCCACGGTGGGCAGCGGTGCCATCCTCAACGAGGTGCAGTTTGCCTACAATGACTTCAGCCTGCTGACCGCCGATTATCAGTCCCACAGCGGGGCGGTGAACACAGGAACCAGCCCCAAAGCGCAGTATGCCTATGCCGATGGCAGCGCGAATCACACGCGCCCCACCTCCCTGACCTATCCCGACAACCGGGTGATTACGCTGGATTACGGCACGGCGGGCGGAGGGGATGACCTGCTCAGTCGGCTGTCCGCGCTCAAACAGAGCACGACGGTGCTGGCGGGCTACAGCTACCTGGGCCTGAACCTGCCGATCCGGGTCAACTACTCGGGCGAGCCCGGCGTCGAACTGACGTATATCAAGCAGGGCGCCGAATCCAATGGCGACGCGGGTGACCAATACACCGGCCTGGACCGGTTCGGCCGCCTGGTGGATCAGCGCTGGCTCAAGACCAGCGACGGCACACACCGGGAGCGGGTGCAGTACGGCTTCGACCGGGCGAGCAACCGCCAGTGGCGGGACAACCTGGTGGGCACCAGCAATCAGGACGAATACTATCTCTACGACAACCTCTACCAGTTGAAGACCCTCAAGCGGGGCAACCTCAACGCCGGCAAGACCGACATCAGCGGCACGCCGGTCTGGCAGGAGGACTGGAATTACGATCCAACCGGCAACTGGCGCGGCGCCACCAGCGCCTACGTGACCAAGGTCAACGGGAGCACGACGCTGGACCAGAACCGGAGCCACGACCAGGCCAATGAAATCCTGACGCTTACCGGCACGCCCGATTGGGTCGATCCCACCCACGATGCGGCGGGCAACACGACCAAGGTGCCGCAGCCCGCCGCGCCCACCAGCAGTTACGATTGCAAGTTCGACGCCTGGGACCGGCTGGTGGAAGTGAAGGTGACCGGGGGCGCGGTGGTCTCCACGCTCCGTTACGACGGCCTCAAGCGGCGGGTGACGAAAGTGGCCGGCGGCAACACCCGGCATTACTACTACTCCAGCCGCTGGCAGGTGCTGGAGGAGCGGCTCAACGCGCTCACCACGGCGGACCGGCAGTTCGTCTGGGGCATCCGGCACGTCGATGACCTGATCGAACGGGACCGGGGCAGCGAACGGTTCTACGTCCTGCACGATCACCTGTCGGTCACGGCCATCATCAACACCACCGGTGTGGTCCAGGAGCGCTACGGCTATGACGGGTTCGGACCGCAGCGAGTGATGGACGCCAGCTTCGGCGCCCGCGCCTCCAGCCTCTACGACTGGGAAACCGGCTTCGGCGCCTACCGCCTGGACACCGAGTCCGGCCTCTTCCAGGTCCGGCATCGCTACTACCACCCCAAACTCGGCAGATGGACTTCCAGAGATCCATTAGAATATAACGACAGCACCAATCTCTACACATACGTCCTAAACCGCAGCATCGCCCAACCGGATCCGAGCGGAAGCGGTATCGTATACGATCCTTCATGCACACCGCAAAACCAGAAGGATCTTGAGGACGGTCTCAAAAAAGCCTGCCAGAATGCAATAGCCAGCGGTTGTCTAAGTTGCCTCAGCAACAAGGGCAGGAAGAACATTGAGGACCTCTGCGCCGGACAATACCAAAAGAACGTCCGCGTCAAGTGCAAGCAGTGTTCCAGTGCCAGCAGTTGCGGATCGAGTTGTTTTGGTCGGATCACGATGTGCGTGAACAACTTCCCGCAGTGTGGAGCCGGCTGCACCCTGTTGCATGAACTGGCACACTCGATCGGAGGTGTTGGCGCAGATTGGCCCACATGCTGTCCACTTGCGGACAAACGGGCGTACAGCATCGAAACCTGCATCGGCTGTAATGGCCCAGGAGGCCCTTACTAGTATGATTATACTATCACGACGGGCAACTGTCACTATGTTAGGCATCCGTATGATGTGTGCAATTGGTTCGGTGTTATTCATAGTGTCTTGCGCCAGCACGAGCGCTTCGAAGCGTGTCGTGATTCACGAGAGCCATGTGGTGGGAGCGTGGTGCAGTCCGATTCAGTGGGACTGGTATGGCTATCGGTTGGTCTTTGGAGAGGACGGACACGGGTTTCTAGCTTCCGACTACGCTTCGCCTGCCTCAAGCACAAGCACCCTAGCTCTCTGCAGGTTCGCGTGGAAGATCGGTCCTCGGGGGCGAATCTCTTTCACTGGCATCCCATGCGGGGTGAAAATCAGTCCAGACCCCTTGGTTTTCCGAAGGATTTGACGGTGCCTCCCCCAAACGCCGTTAAGGATTTTTGCGTGATTTCCTGGGCTGATTTCTCGGTGGTT
>MWFF01000034.1 GCA_002071485.1 Verrucomicrobia bacterium ADurb.Bin006
ACATGTTCATCAAACGCAACCGCGCGCGGTTGGCAGGCAAGACCTACGAGTCCATTCTGCTGGTCCAAGGCAAGCGGGTCCCCGCCAAGCGCCCGCCGGGCCGGCCACGGGCGGACAGTGCGCCGCCCAAGTCGGTCGTGGTCCATGAAACCTTAGCCAATCTCTCGCGCCTACCGGCCAAGCTCATCGAAGTGATCGAGGCGTTCTGCAAGGATGCGCAGGCGAACCTGGGCCCGGTGCCCGCGGTCTGCGGGAGCCGGGCGCACCCGAACTCTGATGGCTGCTACCCAAAGTCAGAAGCGTTCGGCGTAACTCACTCACCGACCGCAGTCTTGGTCGCCCCCCCATGCAATGTGGCACGCGGACGGAGGAGAACCTTGACCGCCTCCTTCGAGAAGTGGGCATCACTGGCCTTGCTGGACCACACAAAGGCTTCACCTGGCTGCAAACGAGCAAGTTGTTCCGGGGTCAACCCGAGTAGGGCAGCGTTCGCCTTCTGGATATGCTTTAGCCACGCCGGCGAGTTGAATCGGTGCAGGAGGATCTGCGATGACAGTTCAATCAACGCCACGGGCACCGACGGCGGGTCTTGGCTGGCTACCAAGATGCTTGTGCCTTTATGGCGCATTTCTCGAACCACGCTCACCAGCCCATCCACCAAATCTGGGTTCCCAATGTATTTGTGGGCCTCGTCGAACACGACCAACTTGTTGAAGGATTGCCCTTGGAACGTGGCGTCCGCGAAGAGCTGAAGCAGCACCACAAAAAGACCGAGAGCTTCGTCCTTCTCGATAAACTCGTCCCGAAGATCGACGATCACCAGCCGGCCAGGCCGAATCACTTCGCCCAACCGCGCACTATCGTCAATATAGTCCTCCGCCAAGTCGAGACGCATGGAGGCCAGTTCCTTCAAGTTGTCTGGGAGTCCTGCGTGATCCAGGGCGGCGCGGAGTGCCGCGATGGTCAGGTCGTGACGCAATGAGCGCATCATCTGGTTCAGCTTCCGGATGTAGGTCGCCTGGTTTCCCACAGCCCCCATCAGGAAACGCCAGTGACCCGCCTGCAATTCGCCCGAAGCGAACTTGAGCGGGAGCACCTCAACATGGGGGTATTCGGCCCGCCGGGCTTCCAGTTTGCCGGCAGGGACCAGAAGCAAGATATCATCGAGACGAGCCGGAAGCGCATGATAATCCGTTGCGAGTTTCTCCACTTCGCGAGCATCGTCGTTTGGGCGATTCATCGAAGTGAACTCCGGCTTGTAGTCCTGCGTCTGGCTGTAGTGGAACACCACTGTTGCCAAAGGACGCGGAAGGCAGTTCAAGCCCGGCAACGGTAGGCACGCCATCTCGATGATGGACCCCAAAGTGTAGCTCTTGCCACCCCCCTGCACCCCGAAAAGGCTTACGGCGTGGGTCTGGTTGAGGTCCAAAGCAACCGTCCTTCCCATCACCTTGCCGAGAACGCCGAACTGCGGGGACGGACCAGTCGCCCCAAGCAAAACATCAACCACCGGCGCTTGGCCAGATTGCTCAGCAGGCTGGTCCGCCACTGGGGACGGTCTGTTCGGCTCCGGGGCCGGCGCAGGGACAGGCGGCTGCGGTTTTTGACTCGGAGCCACGGCTGCCACGCTCGGTTGTGGCGCCACCGGCGCCGGGGTTTCGAGTTTCTGAACGGGCTCCATGCGAGGCTGTAGCGGAGCAACTGGAGTCCGGGCCTCAGTGGTGGGCTCTGGCAACAGCAATTCCTTTGAAGCCGCCCCGAGAGTCTCCCAGGACACGGTTCGATCCCGTTTTTCCGGGATGAACGCAGCCCGCTCCACCTTCGGCAACTGGCCTGCCAACCGCTGCATGGTCGTGGTTTCTTCCACGCGCCGAGCATCTGGAGCCGCCGCTTGTGGCCGCGTTTCTTCCTCAATCGGCGTGGCCGGCAAGGCGCCAAGAAGCGTCCGAATGAGATCCACTCCGATGCGATGGAACTCGACTCCGCTCTCCTCGATGAATTCCTCGGTGCCTTCTTTGTCGAAGTCGAAGACAAGCGCGCTTCGAGTAAACCGCAACGTGTAGCCGCTCTCCATTGTTCTGAGGAGGAATTTGGCCTCTTCGCTGGCTTCAGGCGAAAGGAGGTTGAGGCGTCGCGCGCGGTCAATGTAGAACTCAAGCAGATTGATGAATTCCTGCGTCTTGATTACGCGGTCCGCGCGATCAACGGCACCATCCTTGGCGGGGTCGAAGTGGTGTCGCAGCGCACGCTCGCTTTGCCGAATCTGCTCGACGATTGACTGCTTCAATTGGCTAAGGCCACCCAAACTTCCAGCCGTTCGATAGCATGTTACTTCAACCAAACTACACGTAAGAACTCGGCTCTTGGCATCGAAGTCGAACAACCCGAGATCGGTCCGCCGAAGACTGATTTCATCTTGCAGTTCATCCGTTTTAGCGCGCAGTGCCCGATACAAGTCAAGATGCGCGTCCAACGGCACCACGGCCTGATCTCGGAAGGCGTCCTGGAATTCCAGGAACAACTTCGCCAACGCCAAGCCGAGCGCTTCCGCCCGGTGCGTGGGCGACGAAGCCAGCTTCAATGCCAATCGGCCGGAAAGCGCCCGCAGTTCGCCGAGAAGTGCGTGCGCACGATCCTTGAATGGGGCCAAACCATGGTCCTCCAGAACCCGCTCAAAAAGAACACGGATTTCCGTTTGGGACCGTGACGTGATGACGACGCGCCGACCGCTGTTCGCTGACAGGTCCGGGCTGTGGTCAATCAAATACTCCGGCCGTCGGCTGGCCGGATGATGGTCGAAGAACTCGATGCCGAGACTCCTATCGATGGTGAACACCCAGTCGCTGACATCATGCACTTGATGCAGCAGCGCTTTCTGGTCGGCCTCCAGGGCCAGCGTTGAGACGGGGCGCATTACCAATCCAGTTTGACCAGTCCCCACAGCCGCCGCCGCGGTGGAGATGACCTCCGCCAACTTGGCCAGCAGCGTCGGAAATTCATTGGCTTCCGGAATCGGGCTGGCATGTCCATGTCGAGGCCGCCGGTGCCAGGCAACGAGCTCGGCATCTTCGATATAGTTGACCGCGAAATCCTGCAACAACCCATGCACCGGTGCGCTTTCGTCTTCCTGCCGGGGCGGCTTAGCGCATACGGTTTGAGCCGGAAAAACATCGAACAGCAGGCTGAGATGCGCTGGGAATTCGGAAGCCCTACTGCGGAACTCGGCAACGTCGCGAACCGAGAAAGTGAGCTTCGGCGCCAAGTGACTGCCTGTCGGTGTCGCAAAAGCATCGGCTTCAACAACGGTCAGCGTGCTACTTGGGGTGATCAGTTCATTCAGGTCCTCGCCGGCTCCAGGAGCATCAGGATCTGGCACGAACAGCCGAAGGTTGTAGCGCAGGTCGCGGAGGTCCGATTCCTTTTGCAGTTCCAGAAGCATCTCGGCCAGGAGCCGACCCCGCCCTGCGTTGAAGCAGTTCAGGACCAGCGTGTGGACGTAAGGATGCTGAACGAGGTATCGCCGGACGCGGTCGGCGAGGAACCGGCCATTCAAGGTGAAGCTGCCTACGTTCGGCTCTGGAAGCCCAAGCGCAGTGCAAAGCTCGGCCATCAAACCCCGCGGATCGATTTCTGCCGGCGAGGCATATACCGTCCAGAACGGATGAAGGTTGTCTATCGCCGACAACAATTGCCCAGAGCCGAGGGGAAATACCGTCGGGAAATTGACCAGGCTGAGTCTTTCCAACAGGGAGTCTCGTGTGGGGATCAGATATTCCCTCGGCGCTTGGATTGACTTGTCCAACCAGTGGCGCGCCACCGTCAGCCAGGTCGCCAGCCAGAGCAACCGCAGTGGATGCGTTGGGCCGACCATCAATCCAGAGCGGTGTCCGCCCCGATGATCTGCGATGTCAAGGCGCGTTGTGTCGAGGACCAGCAATTTCTGAAGTCGGGCGATGGCCTGCGGCTGCTGGTCTGGAGGAGCAGCCTCGGCCAACCGAAGACCCTGCGAGAGCACGCTCAGGTATCGCTCCGCATACGCCGCGATCTGGTCTCTCAACAGGAATAGGTCTGCTGCTTGGACAATCTGCTGATCGTCGCCTCGCAGTCTGGCAAACAAACTACGACGCTCTGCGCGAAACTCCTCAACCTCCGGCAAGGCGGGCCAACCAGACGCGTCGTTGAAGACATCGGCGCTTTGTGACGCAGAGACGGCCAACCGCCAGGAAAGCGGGTCGTCCGGAGAAGCGAGAATCCTCTGCTCCAGAACCTTCAGGACCCGTGACACAGGCACATGGACCAATCCCTCACCAGCGAACTTAAACTCCAGCAACTCAACCTTCCCCTTGCTGTCATCCCCGTCCACCCAAGCGCGATGCGTGCAAGCGACTCCGTTGGGATCGTGCTCATCGCTGACCGCCTTAAACCAGAAATGCACCAGAGCGTGGTTGAAGCTTGGAAACTTGGGCACCGCTCGTTGCGGCACCTCCACCTCGACGTCGTCGGCTTTGACGACGAAGAACAGATCGCTTTCATTAAGCGCCTGCCCACCCTCAGCGTCGCCAACCAACGGTATCGGTCGCCCCTCCGCATCGACGATGGGAATAGGATCGCCCTCCGCAGTGCAGGGAAGCACACGCACGAAGTGCCAGCCGTCTTCCCAATCTACTGCCCCGAGTTTGCCGAAGCTCACCGAGGCATCGCGGCGCCCCCCCGTCCACGTTTTCTTCCTTTTGGTGAATGCTGTTGGGCCACTCTCTCGCGACACGACTTGCAGCCGAAAATGGTCCACTCCGGGGATACTTTCCGGCGCGGGGTCGCACCGAAACCTCACCTTGAAACTCTTTGGACCGCTCTTCCCAATCACTAACACTTGCTGTCCGATCAATTGCCGCAGGCGTGGTTCGGTTTCAGTTTCCTCGATGACCGGCAGCCCAAGTTCTATCACTTCCACTCGCAACTCTCGCGTAAAGCCCGCGCCATCTTCGAACATCCATTTGTCAAAGGACAGAGGCCACAGCGCCTTTTCGATGACAATTCGGCGGGTCCACGCCAATGGATCTTCCAGTCCAGTCTCGCAAAGGAAGTCGCTCAGCTTTCCGCGAAAGGCAGGTTCCTTCAGCCTCAGCTCTAGCACCCGGCCACGCTCGGACTTAGTCGAGAACGTCAACTTGTCCACGCAGTCCAGGTTCTTTGTCAGTCGATGGGGCACGCTGGCTGCATCGTCAAGGATATGGAAATCAGGAATCAAACCTAGTTCGCAAAGCGAGGCTCCCACGACTTCTGCATCCGGGCCGTTGAGCCGGATGCTGAGAAGGAATCGGACGGCAGCCACGGCATCGGCCCAGCGCCATTTGCGCTCCTCGATCAACCGCAAGAGTTCTGTCACCGAGGCCCGCAGATTCTCAGGCAGTTGTTCGGTGAGACGCTGCCGAAGACGTGGGTAAGCGTCGGCAACCGACACCTGCTCGAAGGTCGCTTCGGCGAAGGAATCCTCCGCCGCCGTGCGAAGGTCGTTTGGGACAAACACCAGCAAAGGCGGTCGTTGTTCGCCCTCGGAGGGCGGATTGCGCAACTCGACAAGTTTGCTGCTGGTGATCAACAGCGGGTCGTCTTGCCGGGCTTCGCGCGCCAACACGTGAACATGCGCGCTCGAACCCAAGGCCGTCCGCAGGTTCCGTGCGGCTTCCAGCATGACGGCGCTGTCCAGGTCGCCAACCCTCATACAGTGGCCCGGCTGCCGGGACATGATGACTTCCCGCAGCCGCTCCTCCACAACCAGCCGCAACTGCTCGTTCAAATCTTGGTCTGTTACACGTCGGAACTCCTGGCTCATGCAGCACCTCCAGCCGGAACTGCCGGCTCAGCCCCGATTCGATACCGGGGCGTTACATGCTGCGTCACGTAAGCGTCCGAGAGATCCTGGAAGAATCCAATCTCGCGCAGCTTATTCTTGAAGGCTGCCTTGTTTTGCCGCAGCGCTTCGCGGTCGGCAATGGATGGCTCGCCGAAGCCCTCTCCGATCGGCAACGCATCAATGTAAAGTCCATACCGATCCCGCAGGAACGCCAGCAACCGGTCTATTTGGATTTCTTCGGAGAAATAGCGACCGCTGCCTGCATCGTAGCGCAGGACCGCGAGTTGCAGGAGGACCTCCAGCAGACGGCTGTCCAGAATGAACCGGCGGGGTGCCCGTGCTGAACGCGCCTGGGCGAGCAAAGCACCGGGGCGGTTTTTCAGTAGCAGCGCGTCCAGAGCCTTCACGATGAAACTCCGTTGAAAATCGCCGCGCAGCGCCATCAGGCACTCGATGTAGGTGTTCAACTGGTCCAGCCCCAGCCTCAGGGTCGCCTGAATCTCGGGGTCCAGCGTGTCGTCCTCGCCGGCCATGTCCTCTTTCAAGCTGAGCAAGCGCGCACCAAAATACTGTTCACGATCCACCGTGTGACAGTCGTCCAGAAGACGCAACACCTGGGACACGCTGAGCGCGCGGTTCGCACCACCCTGCAAGCGTCCAAATTGGAGCATGTGCTGCGCGAACTCATCCATCTTCTTCGTCAGGAAATAGGCCCTGACAAAGGTCGGAATTCGCCGGTAGTGCAGTTCAGCGCTGGTTTCAGCCAATTCACTGATGCGAGTGCCCGGTTGGTTCTGGACATCGAGGAAAAGCCCGATCAGGTAAGGACAGTCCCCATTCGGCTTTTCCTCTGCGCCCGGACGCATGGGACACTTGGCGGCTTCACAGGTAGGTTCCAGCCCCTTCCGCCGGACCAGCTCAGGAACGAGCTTGAACAGCCGCAAGTGATAAAGCGCTAAATGAAACGCGAGGAGGATCTTCAGATATTCCACCATCACCGTGCGTGGAATCTTCGCCTGGTATTGCAGCAGTCGCAGGATGTCGTCGGCCAGCAAGTCGGCAGCCCCAACGCACAACGGAGGCGTGACCTCACGTGACCCGGCTTTCGGCGCATCGGTGGACACGTCTTCCGGCGTGAGGCTCAGCAAAGCTTGCGTTTCGACATCGACGACGACGTTGGGGTCTTCCTTGCCAGTGTTTGGGTCAATGCGCTGGAAAAAGAACGACTTCAGGCGGTCAAGCGCGCGCCGGCCGATACCGCCGCGAGCGTGCCAAAGGGATTCGTAAATGTGCTGCGCGGCCCCGTAGTCGCGGCAGTGGTAAGGATTGCGGAAGCGATAGGTGTTGCCGTGAAGCGGTCGCGGAGCAGCAACCTTCTGGTTCTCCCCCTTGCCACGATGAACCAGATCAAGCAGGTGCGTTTCCAACCAGCCACGGGCCACTTCCTGGAATTTAGCGAAGTCCTTGAACTTCTCCGGCTGGCTGAGGAAGTGACCCAGGAATGTGTCGATGGTTTTGGTGTTGTCCGCCAGCCGGCTCTCGTGCCCGAGGTGAGCAACCCGCGCAAACAGCCCCGTCATGACCCGGTCCATTTCCAAGGTTTTGAAGTCCAGCATGCTGATTTTCGGCAGCCGGAAATGTTTGTCTCTGCTCTTAAGCGCCATAGGTCGTTGGTTCCTCCGAAAGACGCATGGCCAGGTGACCCTCCGGATAGCGTGTGACCGAGTAGAACTCGTGGCCGGTGGGCGTGAGCAGGACTTCCTGATACGGAGCCGAGCCCAGGATGTTCTTGAACACCGTCAGACTGAGGTAATATCCCTGCATCTCATCCACGGTAGGCCGATAGCCCTGATTCAGGCGGTCGAGCATCTCGAACACATCCAGGTTGAGCACCAACTCGGCTTGCAGGTCCGTGTCGTCGCTGTAGTGCAACAGCATCGCGGTCGGGGCATGCTCCAGGTAGGGCGACGCTTGCGCCGGTTCCTGCGGGAGCAACTGGAATCCCTGTGCCGGAAACACTCGGTAGCTCCTCACGGTTGCCGCTTCGACCTGCCGCACTTGCAGCGCCAACTTCCCTTTGAGCCGCCGACTGTCGAGAATGCCCTCTCCGCGATTGATGGCCCGAATGATGTCTTTGGCGGCTGTTTGCGGATCAGGTTTCTCCGTCAGCAGCTTGAGAAGTTTCGACGCCGCACCGTAGGGAATCAGGTTCTTCCAGGAATCATCGCGCGCCTCGAAGAAGTGGCGACGCCGGAGCATTGCCACATACTCACGATGCCGCTCGAAACGCTTCTGGTTCGCGTGGGTGGTGACTTCCTTTGGCAGCGCATCGTAAATCGCCAGCATCAATTCCCGGTCGTAACGCCCGCGCGGGCTGAAATCCAGCAGCATCGGGGCGGGGTCAGGTGGATGGAAATCGAAGGAGCGATCCAGTCTGGGGTCGCTCGTCCGACCCACGTCCACCTGGCTTAGAAGAAGCAGCAATCGGTCGCGCTGTTCGGCCCCTATGCCCGCCCAACTGTTGAAGTAGAATCCACGGGCGATTTCCTCCCGGTCGCCCCGCTCGTATAGCGCATGAATTTCATCGCAATGCCGGGTGCCCGCAATCGTGAAGGCCAGCGCCGACCGCAAATCGCGCAGCGTGATGTGCAGCCGGCCTCGCAAAGTGACCAGCCGATACAACAAGTTGAGCCGTTCCAGCACCTGCGGACCGGCAGTCGGATTGGCCAGCGTCTGCGCATTGTGATGCACGTAGCAACGATCCCGCAGATCGCAGTTACGGCATGGCGCCCAGAACTTCGGTTCGACCAACCGTTTGACTAGACGCTCCAGGATGGATGGCACCCCGTCCGCCGCCGCCACCACACTGCGCAGGTTCAGGTTGACGACCGCCACCCCGTCTTCCGGTGTGCCCGTGCGCAAGCCGCGTTGCACGATTTGCTTCAACCGCAGAAAGGCGCTGCCGAACTGTTCGAGGAAATCAACCAGTCGGCCCTCGTTGATGGCGATCAGTCGGGTTTCATTCTTCGGCCACGCGCCTGTATCGGCGCCGGCGAAGGGCGCAAAGAACTGTCGGAGAACCTCGTCGTTGATTTTGTCTCCCTCATCCTGGCTGCCGTCGTAGTTCGTCTGAAACTGCCGACCGGCCAGTTCGAAGCGCGTGCCGTTGCCCGTGCCGTAAGGCGTGACCATCGCGCCCCGGCTGCGAGCCTCGCTCTCCACTTGCTGAATGAACGCCGTCTTGCCATCCCCGGCGTTGCCGCTGATCAGAATCAACCGAAACTCACCGTTCAGCGTGGCTGGTTGCAGCGCACGGTCGAGCGCGGTCGGCACGTAAATCAAACGTCCCATCGCATCCAGGCCCCGCGTGCCGGCATTGGTTCGTCGGCTCTGGCTGTAAAGTGTCAGCAGGTAGGAGACAAACGGATTCGTATTCGGCTTTTGCTCACCGGCAGGCGCGAGCGCTTGGACGCTTTGCGTGCTGATCTGCTGTTCCTTGGCCGGGTTTGGCGCGCGCAAGCTGCCCAGGGCGCGGAGCGCTTGGGCCAACTCGGCGGCGCTGCCGAAGCGTTCAGCCCGGCGCGGCGCCACGGCTTTCGCCAGCACTCCCGCGAATCCAGGGGCCAGGTCCTCGAATCCAGTAATCTCACGCGGATCGCGCGACTGCTTATCCTTGGGCGGCGTCTTCTCGTCAGGCCAGGGATACTCGCCAGTCACAGCTTCGTATAGCGTCACGCCCAAGGCGTAAATGTCCCGGTCCATCCGCTCTGCCTCGGATTGGTCAGCCTCCAAGTCGAGGTCCGGCGGGAGGTAACGGCGTGTGCCGCCGCCACGCGCGAAGAAGTCTCCAGCCCTCATGGACACATTGAAGTCCACGATTCTCACCGCCTTGCTGGTCCACATCAGATTCGCCGGCTTGATGTCACCATGCGTCACGCGATGACGGTGCAGGTGCCCCAGCGCTTCTGCCACGCCGATGCCCATCTGATGCGCCTCAGCCACGGAAATCTTCTTGTCGTTGATGAGGTCGCCAACGTTCGCGCCCTCGACGAATTCCATCACCAGGAAGGGCACGCGGTCGCCTTCCAGGAAATCGCCGTCATACACCTTCACCACGCCCGGATGCTCCGGCAGGTTCGCCAGCGTGCGATACTCCTGCTTCATCCGCTCCGCGACGGAACTCCGATCCACCGTGATGATTTTGAGCGCCCGCGTCACGTCGCCAAACGTATCAATGACTTTATAGACGCGCCCGAAGCCGCCTTTGCCCAACGCCGCTTCCACCTGATATTTGCTCTTCAGCAACACACCCGGCTGGAGATTTGCGTAATCCAACGGCGTGCCTGGCGGCGGCGGTTCCGGCTCGGACTCCGAGGTCAGGGCTGGCGGCGGAGCGAACAGGGCATCGAAGCCCGACAAGGCTGCCGCTGCCGTGGGCCTTTCCGTCGGCGTGAAACGGCAAAGCGATTCCAGCCAGGCATCGAACTCGCCCGGCAATCCACCAACCAAGGACGAAACCTTCTCTGGGAAAACCTGCGTCGCCGCCAATGCCTCGTCGAGCTTGTCGAACGTCGGCTTGCCCGTGAACAACTCGTAGAGCGTCGCCCCGGCGGCATACACGTCCGAGGCCGCGCTGCTCTTGAGCGCGTCATCCTTCAGTTCCGGCGCGAGGTAGGCCGGTTCAACGACCTCTGGAATCTCATGCGCCAGCGTCCGCTCGCGAGGCGGGCCGGGCCGGGCAAAATCGAAATCGAGCAGGCGCGTCTGGCCGTCGCGTCCCACCACGACCGTGGCGGGTGAGATGGCGCGATGCAGGACGCCGCTGGCATGGCAATGCACCAGCGCCGACAACAGGTCACGCGTGACCCGCAGCTTCTGGTCCATCGTCAGTTGCAGACCCGGCTTGGTCAGATGCACGCGGAGCGATGAGCCTGGCGCGTCGTTCAACACCAGCACGTAGGCGTCGTCCCGCTCCGTCGGAAAGAAGTCGCGCGCTGCCGGGATGGCCGGATGCGGCGGCAGCCGCGTCAGCGCTTGGTAGGCATTGGCAATCCGCTCCCGCTGCGCTGCCCGCTCTTCCGCCGGGAGGTATGGATCGGCGCGATAGACGCGGACTATGACCCGCTCCGGGCTGGAAGCGTAGGCGTTGCGGGCGCGGTATTCCGTGTAGAAGTCGTTTCCCGTCAGCCGCTCCTCGCACTGCCAGGACCGGCCCAGCAGCGGCAACCCCTGTTGCGGACGCGCCTTGCCGGTGAGCGTGGAGAGAATGTGACCCAAGTGCGGCGCGGTGGGCGCCGGCGGCGGCGTGCGTTGCGGCAAGAGCGAGGCATCGGTGAACGACCGCTCGCAGCCGGCCAGCTTCCAGGTGTTGTCCCGGTCGCGCCCTTCCGGGTCGCGCAAGACGGCGTCCGGCGCGGTGAGCAGGACCACGGCTTCCACCCAGACGTGCCGTAAGGCGGCGTGGGGCGGCGCGGCGGCAGCGGACAGCACTCCGTGCAATTGCCGCGTATGTTGTCGCAACTTGGCCAGCGGCGACGCGAACGGTGGACGGCCCTCCGGATGCCACTTGCCGCCGGCCACGTGGATTTCGCCGTAGGTGGACTTCACATCCACGAGGTAGACCGCGTGTGGCGCCACCACCGCCACGTCAATCTCGAACCACTGCCCGTCATCACTGCGCAGCTCGAAGTTGTGGATGACGCGGTAATCACCCGGCAGATGGTCGCGCAGATACCCAATGGCCTCCCGCTCGGGGTCGTTCGCTGGTTGGCCAATGTGGATGACTTGGGCCATAGCAGTCACTTCGCCGCGTGTTCGATGGCCCTCACCAGCTTCGAGTCAGCTTCCTCTTCCAACTCGTCGGCCCGGTCCCAGCATTCGCGAGCTCGGTGGGCAAGCTCAGCAACCTGGGCACGAATCGGCTTGTCTGGCCAAGGAATCTCCACCGACGCGATGCGGCCGGCGTCAAGATGCGGAATCGAAGACCCCGCCGCCTCGCGTTTGAGCAGGCAGATGCCGTGTTCACTCGACAGAGCGGCAAAAATGTAGCCGGCTTCTGCCTCATCATGCGGAACAAGGCGCACCATGTTGTTCGTGCAGGCAAAGCCTTCCAGCGTGCGACCGACCATCACTCCTCGCCCAATGAGACCGTATCGTTGACCAGCTTCGTGAAGCACAATCATTCCGTTCTCAAGCAAGAGCCGGTTTTCACGCGCAACGCCGCGCATCAGATATTGGCTGCTGGTTGGCTTGATGCAGAACACGTCGGCCCCGGTGATGTATGGGTATCCCTGTGCCGGGTCATCAGCGTAAAGTCGCTTGAAAATGGTCGGAATAAACACCTCGGCCACCGCTCCGAGTGATTTTGATTGCCACCAGCGGCCGGCTGCGTCGAAGGCTGCACGAGCTTCGGCGCATGGCGCAATGAAGTAGCTGCTGTCCATTCTCTGTGTCATCTGCGTTGAAGTAGCTGACCCAAGATGAGGAGTTGGATACTTATTCAGCACCTTCAAGTCTGGAAGCCGGCAAAGTCGGACAAATGCGGCTACCGCTTCACGCTTGAGTTGACTCGCCTTCGTCCGCAACTCCGCCGCTTCCTCGACGAGGGCGTGGATTTCCTGTTCCAAGGCATCGTCAAGACGTGGGACTGACAACTCAGCAATGTGAAGCGGTTCAAGGTGCTGAATGATGGCGCCGTAAGTGCCAGACACGAGGAGTGGCACGCCGAATTTGCTGCTTAGGTATGCGTAGAGGTAGCCAGAAGGAATCTTCTCCGGGTCGGCAACCACCTTGAGCACGTCCTGGCTCGACCAGATTCCTTTCATGTCCTGCCTTGCGTAGGCCATCTTGCCGATAGTGCCAGAACATGAAATCAGCACCATGCCGGGCTGGAGTTCGAGATGGCGCAACTTTGTCCCATGAGCGTCACGCCTGCTCAGCATTGGCAGGTTCGACAAGTCCGCGAGTTGCATCGAACTACCCGTCATGAACGGAACGCCATGCTCCGCCGACTCCACATAGTTGCGGACGAACTGTGGCCCATTGTAGATGCCACCGTCAAAGCCTTTGGTAAGCGTGTGGAGCGGGTCCTTTCGGAGCGGGAGTTTTTCGAGCAGGATTTTGGTTTCGAGCGCGCCGCCGAGGTAGGGGGAGCAATCAAGCCGGTAGCCGTAGCCCTCCATCCACGAACTGCGAATGACGGCGGTTCTCACTACTCTCACGCCTCCCTTCGCTTGGGAAACCACTGCTGGAGTGTGTCGCGCAGTCGAAGGAAGGCAACGTCCCTGCACCCCTTCAAGCTGATGGTTGAACTGATTTCGTTGAAGATGCCGGACGCGGGTCCGCTCTGGCAGTGATGCGACAGCGCCTCGACCAAGCCCTTCGGATTCGCAGGTTTGAGTTGGTCCGTGGGCCAAGCCGGCGGCAATTGAGCGAGTGGATTGGCAGGAACAAAGCGGTGCTTCTTCTTCTCCCTGTCCAAGCGCAATGCCTGCGCCGCGAGGAACTGCCAAAGCTCGCCATCCGTGCCGGAGAACTCGAAGGCCTCCGCCACATGCGGGTTGCGCTGCCAAATCCAGGCTTCGAGTTCTGGTCGAATCAGGATGACTTCGAATCGCTCCCGCTGCCAGAGAGCACGGCTCTGCACCAAGCCTTCGATATCGGACACAATCTGTTCGGCGGGAGGCGCCCCCTCCCATGCTTCGTCCAGAATCAACAGGGCGTGCTGGAAATTATTGCGCTCGGCCAAGAGAACCGTATGCGGGTCGGTCCACATTCCCGGATCGTGAGCGGGATGCACCCGGATGTCCTGTTCTGGATTGAAGCTGACACCGTCTAGCTCGATAGGGCCACAACCCAGGGAGGTGTGGAATTTCTTGCGCTCAAAGAAGCCGCGGAGTGTGCCGGCGCACTCGCTGTCCGCCACGAAGAGGAGGAGCGGTTTCATCCGAGCACCCCCGCTGCGAGAAGCGTCCCAAGGTTGACGGATTCCTTCCACTCGGTCAGCGCCGGATGCTGGTCGCCGCGCACCGCAGTCGCCGCCCCTTTCGGGTCGAGGCTCATGCAGACAATCTGCGACGGCTGGCACCGGGCCAGGACGAGCGGCGAATGCGACGAGACGAAAACCTGCGAGCCGTGGACGGTTTGAAGCGCTTCCAGCAGGATTTCGATTCCCTTCGGATGGACTCCATCCTCCGGCTCTTCGTAGGTCAGCAGAGCCGGTGTTGACGGCAGGAACGAGAGAATGGTGAGCGCCAAAATTGTGAGCGTTCCATCCGACAGCCCGGACGACGGCACCACAGCCCCGTTGCGATAGTGAAGCCGCAGGTAAGCGTGCTTGTCGTCGTCGCGAACGAACGGCTCGATTCGGACCAAGCCGGGCAAGGCCAGGCGCGCGAGGCGTTCCCATCGCTCGAAAGCACGACTGCGCGTGAGTTTTGCTTTCGATTTGGCTTGTTCCGCGTCGGTTGGCTTTTCCAGGTCTTTTGCCAGCCACGCCAAGGTCGAGGCATCGCGCACGACGACTGGTTGCTGAATGCGCGGTTGCGGGTCGCGGAGGGCCGCGAACGAGGGCTGGTAGGCGCAGGCGAAGTTGGTCAGCAGGTCGCGCAGCCAGAGGGATGCGCCATAGCGGCTCCGGTCGGCGAAGACGTTGGCAAAGGCTGGCTCCGTGACTGGGAAACCGTATTCGTTGCGCGGGCCACGCGCCTCACCCTCGGGCCTGAACGTGACTTTGCCGCCTCGCGGACGGCGCAGCACCGGCACAATCTGCCGGGAACCAGGGGAGACCCATTCACCCAGAAGTCCGCTCGGAGCGCGTTTCCGCGTATCGGCCCCCTCGGAAAGGAGCAGTAGGTATTCCTGTCCGATTTGCAGCGCTTCGTTGAACAACTCGAACTCGATTTCGTAGCGAATGCGCGAGAACCAGCGGTCGCGCTTTTCTCGCAGGGCCTTCACTGCGCGTCCGCTGTCGCTGAACTTGCGCTTCTCCAAGCGTTTCGCCTGCTTGTCCACGAGTTCGGCAATGATGGATTCGGGCAAGCGAGCTTCCACCGCCATGATGAAATTGTTGCCGGCGCGCGTGTAGATGAGATCCCGCGCGTAGTCCGTGCGCTGGCGCGGATGCGATGGAGTCTCCTTGAAGAAGGCTTTCTCGATGCTCCGCGCCGCGAGCATTTCCCCGAGGACAATCGGAATGTCCAGGAGGGTGGTTTTGCCTGCTCCATTTGGGCCGACGAAAACTTGAAACCGGTCGAGGGCTAGATCGAGCCGCTCAAAGCAGCGGTAACGGTAGGCTTCGATTCGCGTAATCATGCGCCTGGCTCCTGGTTCTTGGCGCGGAACGCCTCGTAGGCGTCGCCGATGGCCGGGAAGTCATCGTCAATCTCGGGCTCGATGATCTTCCGTTGCCGGGTTTCGTAGTTGCCGTTGGTCTTGACCCGTTCCTCGTAAATGCGGGTGACCATCTTCTCCGTGCCGTCGGGGTTGCGCTTGTGCAGCGGGTTGCCGCGCCGGTCCACGCCAGCCTTTTCCGCCACCGCCATGAAGATGGGATATTCCTTCACATGTCCCTGCGCCTCGGCGTCCATCTCGGTCTCGGTCTTCTTCTTGAGAAACAACAGGCTGGTGAGAATGCCGACGTTGGCCTCCACGATGAAGGCTTCCACCGGCACTTCCACGCAGGCCAGCACCCAGCAGTTCCGCAGAATCCAGCGGCGGATGTATTCGTCGCCCGGATTGCCGAGGATACCGTTGGGCAAGACGATGCCCATGCGCCCACCGGGCTTCAACCAGCGGATGGACTGCTCAATGAACAGGATTTCTGGCGCGACCGCATTCTGCGTGGTGGTTTGCTCCATCCACTGGCCGTCGTCGGTGCGCGTCCAGCGGCGAGCGAGTTGGTGATTCTGGAGAATGGCCGGCTCCGTGATGGGAATTTCGGAACCGAACGGCGGATTCGTCATCAGCACATCCACGGAACCGAACGGAACATGCTTCTTGGCAAGTTCATTACCCGGCAGATGGCCGTGCGGAAACGCCAGCGAATCCATGTGGAAGATGTTTCCCTCGATGTTCGCGGCCATGAGCACGTTCATGGTGCTGGCGCGCACCAGGAACGGATCAAAGTCCGCACCGAAGACCTTCGTGCGCGCGTAATCGCGCAGTCGGTCGAGAATGGAGTCCTGTGTTTTCTCGCCGAGTTCGCGTTTGTATTCGGCACGGAACCGGCGGAGTTGATGCGCGAGCGTGGCCACAAGGAACCCGCCCGTGCCATCCGCAGGGTCGAACACCTTCTCGTTTTCCTTCGGGTCAAGGATGCGAACGACCAGATTCACCGCCCGGCGCGGAGTGAAATACTGGCCCCGGTCGCCGCGAAGATTCGCGCCGACGATTTCCTGATAGGCGGCCCCTTTCGCGTCCACGTCCGACCGTGAGAAGTTGTAGCGGGCCAACTCCATGACCATGTAGGCCAGGGCACGGTTGGAGAGCGTGATTTCGTCCGAATCACGGAACAGGCCATAGTGCCGCTTCGTCGCCTTGAACAGTTCGTCAATGCGGGTGCGAATTTTCATCCGCCCCTCTTCCGTGAACGGCTCGCTGGCCAAGGCGAAGAACTTGCGGGCAGGGCCACGGTTCGCCCGCTCGTCATACATCTTGGCGAAAATGAGGTAGAGGAATTGCCAAAAGGCGGCGTCCTTGGGCATGCCCTCGTTACCGTGGATGAAATTGTGGCAACGCTGGAATGCTCGGCGCAGGGCGTTTTCGTCGCCGGGGCGGACGTAGGTTTCCGCATGGACGTCCGGCGTGCTCATGGTGCCGTCCGCCATCGGCCAGTCCCCGTGCGGCGCAAACCGGACTTCAAATCGGCGCTTTTCCTTGCGCAGGAAGAACCGCTCCAGGCCGTTGGTCCACAACCCCCACTCGCACCCTTCGGCAGCGGTCATAACGCCCTGAAGTTCCTCCAAATCCTTCTCCGCCTGCGCGAAGTCGCGAATCTTCACCACCGAGCGCTTGCCGACGTTGGGAAACGGGCGGCAGATGACCGCGCGGCGCAGGGTCTCGATTACATGCTCCTTGCCGGCGTCAAAAATCGCGATGTCCACGCGCTTCCGCTTGCCCTCGACCTTCACCGGGAAGTCGGCCTCCATTGCCTCCGGGGCGATCTGGTATTCAAAGATGAGCTGCCGGGCGACCTCTTGGCGGACCCGTTCCTTCTCCGTCTCCTTCACTGGTTGCCCGGTGATGAAGTCGGTCATCATGCCCTCTGCCAAGGCAGGGGCTTCTGGAACAGTTTCCGTATTTGACGGTTTTTTGCCCATGCCGACGGAGAGAATGGGCTAAACGGCTAGATTTTGCGAACCAGAAAACGACAACTTTCGCCAAGGTTCACATTTGCCCCTCCAAAAAGCGCCTAGCGCATGCCCCGTCCAGAGGTCTCCATTGGAGATTGGTTTAGCCTTTACGAAAACATCGCCAAGTCATCCAACTGCCCGGGGTGGCGCGTCGAGGGATCAAGTCTCTTGTCCAGTGCGTGTCACTGTCATCCGGCCATGGCGAGTAGGATCTGCTGGATCCTCTTCCAAATAGGGATGATGGAGCTGGAAGGAGGTGTGAGCGATTTGAGCGCGATTTTGGCATTTCGCGAAGCAGGTTCCCTGCCAAACTCTCGAAATGCATATTGGAAGAAACGTCTTCGCTCAAGTCATGGCCTGAGTTCATCCCGAGCAGTTCCGCCGTTGTGTCGTCCGTTACCGCGGTGACTACAAGGTTCTGAGTTTCTCTTGTTGGGAGCAGTTCCTGGCGATGTCCTTCGCTCAGATAACCTTGAGAATCAGGCCGCCAGGGCAGCGGGTCGAACAAAACAGGGCAACTTTCTCGCCGCGCAGGAGCGCGGGATTACCGAGGGCCGCACCGGATCGCCGCATTGATTTTGCCACGGCAGCGCAGATCAATCTGAACGCCGACGAGTTGGAGGGACGATTCGCAGCTCATAAAGCCTCTCGCTCGTTCAAAAGGTCCTGCCGGTCAATGGACCTCACGCCTCCAATTGACATTTTGGCGATAATTTCGCCGTTCTGGGGGAATCAGAGATAGCCTAATGCTTCGGCCTGCAATTGCACGG